>JBDGRC010000001.1:0-237 GCA_042218495.1 Candidatus Nanohaloarchaea archaeon
AGTTCGAAGACTATAGAGAGAACCAAGAAGGTAAAGCCGAGCGCGTTACAGTTCCAGAAACTGCTCTCGGTAGAAATATATCCGATCACAATTACGCCGTTCTGTTCTCGGAACTTAGGGATCAAGGGTACGAAGTTTCGATCTCTGGAGACCAAATGGTTTCCACGGAAGTCGAAGGTTCCGAAGATGAAATGGGTATAGTTATACACGGACCTGAATACGGGTTCACTATTACTG
>JBDGRC010000001.1:247-2734 GCA_042218495.1 Candidatus Nanohaloarchaea archaeon
CCAGATGAAAGCCATGAAGTAGGCCAGGTAAAACAAGAAATGGAAGAGTTGGCGTACTGGGCTAACTCAATCACTGAGGACAGATTAAGAGAAGGCAGATGGGAAATGAAGCCAATCAACGTCATAAAACCTTCACAGGAACAGAGTTTCTAATAAATGATATCTCCAATGTGGATTGGGCGTCCATAAAATACTGGGTTGAAGTTTGATTAGATGTCATCTATTTTGCTCCTATTTTCTCCTCAAGTTTCCTGATCGCTCTACCTGGTTCGTCGCTTTCCTGTATGTAGGAGCCGGAGACGAAGAGGTCTGCTCCTGCTTGTCGAAGGTCGGCTGCGTTTTCAGGTGTCACGTGTCCATCGACCTCGATGCTTACCTCGGGATGAGATTCCTTCACTCTCTCGATTCTGGATATCATTTCTTCGTGGAACTCGGAGCCGTAGCTACCCGGGTCAACTGTCATGATCTGGACGAGGTCAACCATGTGTACATATTCCAATACGTGTTCCAGATCGGTGTCAGGATTGATAGCTATCCCTACCTCTTTACCCTCCGAATTCAGGAACTCTATAACCTCTTCCGGATCATCCTCTGATTCGACGTGGAAGTTGAAACGCCTGAAGCTTTCCAGGTTGCCCTTTATCCATTCGAGAGGTCTTTCCACCATCAGGTGGGCTTCGTACCTCTGGTATTCCGGCAGCTTGAAGTCAAAGTCGAGTGACGTGTTCTCCACGAAACTTCCGTCTTCCACATCTATATGGAAAATTTGGGAGTAACGGATTACTTTCTCGAACTCGTTCTCCATCTCCTCCTGAGTTTCAGCTAATATTGCTGGTAGAACCTCTGGTTCCTTCTGGTTCTCGTAGAGACATACCTCGGTCAGCCGTCTCCGATGTCTCTCCTCCTTTGTGAAATCGGTCTCAAGCCATCTCTCCACCTGCTCATGTGCTTCATCTTCCGACAGGAATGCTGCGCCCAGCGACAGCACGTTTGCATTGTTATGTTTCCTTGAAAGCTCGATTATCTCATGGTTCTCGCCGTAGTAAAGCGCTGCACGTACTCCATCGACCTTGTTGGCAGCCAGGGCTTCTCCCTGGCCTGAGTGACCTAGCACTATGCCGAAGGCGTCTTCGTCTGCCGCGACTTTTTCCGCCGTCTTAATAATATATTCGGGATAGTCGTCCTCGTCGTCATAGTTTTCGGGACCCTGATCTACCACTTCATAGCCTTTCTCACGGAGAAAGTTCTTCAGAGAGTTCTTCAGTTCAAAACCTGCGTGGTCCGATCCTATGAATATTTTCGGCTTCGCCATAGGTCGAATTAAATCTCGTTTTGATTTAAAGCCGCCAGATAACCCTGTGGTTAGCTCCCGACTTTTAGGTCTGCATCAGGAATTGATTTATCATGACTAAAGCAGCAATCGTGATTCTGGCAGGTACTGAAGGACATGAAAACATGGCAAGAGTAACAAACGCTCTCCAAGCCGCAAAAGAGTTCAAACAGGCTGGAGACGAACTGGAGCTGATATTCGATGGAGCGGGGACACAGTGGATCGAGAAACTGGAGGACGAAGAGCACGATCTACATGAGGTATACTCTCAGGTTTCCGAGGATTCGAAGGCATGCAGTTTTTGCTCCTCTGCATTTGATGCGGATGTGGGAGACGTTGAGAAGTCTGACGAGCATGAGGGACATCCAAGCTTCAGGGAAATGGTTGATGAAGGCTACGAAGTGATGACATTCTAGAAAAGAAAGCTGGGAGTCAGGCCCTGGCTTCCAGGCCCGACTTTATATCTTCTACTACCTTTCCTACATCCAGGAAATCCTTCTCTTCTGTGAAGACGGTTTCGCCCTCCATACTTACTTCCATCGAACAGCTCCCGCACTCAACTGTCTCTATGTTCTCCTCGTCAATACCGGTCTTGCCAGAGAGTTCGTTCTTGATTTTTTCCACGAGCCCGTAGTCTCCACAGACGCCGCAGTACCGTATCTTGATCACCTGTTACACCTCTTGATCTTTTTTACTTTTACAGCCGTTAAAAACAGGAGCTGAGCCCTGGCTCGCTTACTTAGACCTCAGTTTACTCTTAATAAGATCGAAGACCCATTGTATATCGGAATAATGAGCTTTACTCTACTGAATGGGCTTGCTGGAGGCTTCGTGGCCACAGTAGCAATGACCATTCTGATGATGGTTATGGGTGATGACTCGCCGCCTCCGACAGCCCAGCTATGGTCAAAATACTTAGGCGACCAGCCAGCCGAGAACTACATGATGCAGGGAATGGCTCTGCACTTCATCTACGGAATAATGGCAGGAGCAGTCTTTTCGGTAGGACTTCCAGCGATCGGGTTAACCCCAGCTACACTGCTGATGGCTGCAGTTTACGGCGCAGTCTATGGTCTAGTTCTCCAGTTTGTGGGGTCCGGACTCTGGATGATGACCGTTCTCGGGATGAAGCCGGAGAAGAAGCAGATAGTCGGATT
>JBDGRC010000010.1:0-10464 GCA_042218495.1 Candidatus Nanohaloarchaea archaeon
GCGATAACTACTTTGGATTCGACTTCAGAGAGCTCCTGGAGTTCTGCAGAGATAAGAGTGCGCCGGTAAACGTGGTATACGACATTGACGACTTCGAACACGCCAAGCAGTTCGGCATAGTCGACACGGAGAACGAAAAAATAGTCGGCTTCGAGGAGAAGCCCGATGAACCTCCATCAACTCTTGCATCCACCGCGTGCTACTTCTTCACTGAGGAAACCGTATCACTTTTCCAGGAGTACGAGCAGCACTTCCGGGAAACTGAAGTTCCGGCGGAGAAGTACCTTGACGAGCCGGGCAGGCTGATCGAGTGGGCTCACGAGAGGACGGAAATGTACGCGTTCTCCTTCCAGGGAGACTGGCAAGACGTCGGAACCCCGAAGGGGTACCTGGAGGCTGTTTCGGATGTCATAGACGGTTCACTGATCGAGGGAGAGACGCAGAACTGTGATATAGGAGAGAACGTCGTTACGATGGAAGGTTCAGAGCTCGTCGGAGTGGAAATTGAGAACACCATAGTTTTCGGGGACGCCATGATAATAGACTCGGAGGTCAGGAACTCAATCATTGACAGCAACTCGGAGATCGAGGAGGCAGACCTGAACGGGGCAGTTATTGGCTCTCACACGACTCTCTAACCGCTGGTTTCCTCGAGAGAAACGTATTCTTCGATTCCTTCATCAGGCACCCCGCTTTCGGTCAGGCCGGGCTGAACCGCACCCCCGTTCGGACTCAGGACCGAAGGAGGTCCTTCCAACCCATTTCCGCCCGCAGAGGCCTCTCTGTAGGTATCTACACTGCCACGCTGAGGGTCGTAATCATTGTCGTCATCAAGGTAAGCCTCGTATGCATCGTCTCGATCGACTTTAATATCTACAGAGGACTCTGCGTCCTCCCAGCTGTAGCCTTCATCTGTTTCACCTTCCATAAGCTTCTCTATGCCGGTATCGAGCACCTCGCCGATGCCGTAACCGGTATCAAAACCATCGACCTCGGCCACGTACCTGAAGGCCTCGCCATCGTACTCAAAGACTCCGACCTCCGTCAGCTCGCCCGATCCAGGAACATAATCCACGTCCAGAACGTTCCTGGACGTATCCACTCCTCCGGAATGGATCTCCTTCCGGGCCATCCTGCGCTCGAGTTCGTTTACCTGTTCGGTGTAAGAGGCAGTTTTCACGTCCTCGTACGCCGAGTTAAGCTTCCTGGCAGTGAACTCAGTGGCGCCCTCCATCCTGTCAACATTGTCTTGAGCTCTGCCTTTCAGCATCTCGTCTTTCAGGAAGACCGCCTCGCTGGCGGCGAAACCGAGGTTCCTGATCTGCTTCAGGAGTTCATCGTTGAAGTCAAGGCCGTGGACGGTCTCATGAGTTATGGTTTGCAGATAGTCATACTGAGAGATGTGTCTGACCCGATCATCAACCCCCATGAAGCTGCGTCCGTATCCATCCAACCTGTGACCCGTGGAGCTGCCCTCAGGCGTCATGCGGCCGAGAGTATCGTTCTCAAGTAGATATGGCTCCGAACCTGCAGCGTCGAAAGCCTCGCTGACATCAAGACCCGTTAGCCGCTCCACTGCGTCGATCCCCGCTCTTAGCTGACTGTCCTCGACCTCAAGACCTCCGGAAGGAGCAGGTTCTGACGAAATACCTCCCGCGGGCGGGGAAGTGGCGTTGTCCCCGCCCAACAAACCACCCATTAGCTCAAAACCTATCAGGTAAAACTCTGCGGGTTCGAACACTGAAGCCCCCGTGGCATCCCCCAGGAGTGCAAAAGGTGCTCCTTCTAGAAAACCTTCCACGATTTCGAAATCCATAGATTTTTTCGTAACTTGAATCTTTAAATCGGTGAGAGATGTCCAGTTTGCCCCGGATAGGGAATCGATGGAGGCTCCAGAGCTTCGATCAGGCCGCGGCATCGTCATAAATCGATTTGCCGCCGTAGATATCATCCGCGACTTCATAAGGCGCCGCTCCAAGGCTGGTGCCGTAATCGCCTCCAGCACACCCGGCATTCGCATCAGTATAGCTCTTCTTCTCTCCTCCAACACCGTTTACCGTATCCATTGCTGCACTGTAGCTCCTGACGCTACCTCGACTCGGCTCATAGCTTTCATATAAGCTGGAGAGATATTCTTGAACACGCCTCGCTCCGGTCTCGGCTGCATCTTCTCCCATTACAGCTACCCTGTACTCTATGCCTCCTATCTCTCCCTCCTCCAGGTATATGTTGTCGCCGACCTCGACGTCCTGAACTCTCCTGTAGTGCTGTACTGCCTCCTCCTCCATTTCCTCGACCTCCTCGGTAATCTCGGTATCGACATCCAGACCCTTGGCCTCAAGGCTCTTTTTCTTCTCCTCCATGGCGCGAGGATAGGCGCTCTCCTGTTCAGGAAAGAGGCTGGAAAGAAGAAGCTCCGCCTCTCCCTCTATACTCCTGACGTCCTCCCATATGGTGTCCTGCAACTCACTGGCGAACTCTCTGGACACATCGAACTCCTCCGCCGCCCAGCGACCAAGTTCGTTCTGCGCCTGCTTTACGTGGAGTAGCTCGTGCAGGATTATCCGCTCCTGACGTTCTTCGTCCTTGTGAAAGAAACTGGCGGTATCGAACTCCAGAGAGATGTCTTCTCCTCCGAATGAGGTTCTGGCGTTGGTATAGCCTCCGAGATACTTCGCCTCGATCGAGCCTACCGCATCTGAAACATCGAGGCCGAACTCCTCGCCGACCTCAAGCACCCTCTTCTCGAGGTTCCGATCCCTCTCGGATGGAAAGCCGGGGTTTATCGCTCCGATCATACATATTTATCGGGGATAAATTTTTATTTGTCTTGAGCCGGACCCCACTGATCAGGTAAAATTAGGTAAAAATAGTCTGGCAGCGTCCGCACGCTCCCGCCGGAAGGCAGTACTGATGCAATCGCTGAGGGACTTTACTTCCGTGTTCGGGATGGGTACGGGTGTTGCCCCCTCGCTATGGCCGCCAGTATCACATCTGTTAGAGGCAACACTTTTAAACCACACGAGATTCGGGTCTTCAAAGCGGAACATTGAAGTAGTACAAGAGGAGAACCATAAATATGGGCGATCCATATAGTCATGGAGATGACGGCGGAGGATTTCTTGAGAAGCTGGATCATTCGAAGCTCATAGACATCCTCTCGATTGGAGTTTACGCTTACTTCGGATTCGTGTCCTACACCAACCTCGGATACAACAAGAGCGAACTGACGACCGTTTCGATGGATCCAACGGTCATCGCAGTACAGCTTGCAGGATTCCTCGTGGTTCTGAACTTTCTTATGATGATCCACGACTGGGCTAGAGGCTGAGAGCGCCAAGAAGCTCTTTGCTTCTACCTTTCGGAACACGAGAGCTGACAACACCGTCCCTGTAGTATCCGCAGCCGAAAATTCTGCCCTCGTACTCGATAGCAACGTATCCCTCTTCCTGAAGTTCTCTTTCAATCATCTCTTCCCTGGCCAGCAGCTTTTGGAACTCATCCCCAGAGACCTCAACGACGTTCCTGGAGATATGCTGCTCCAGTAGCTGAAGGGCGTAAGTAGTTGGCTTGAGCCCCAGTTTACCTGTACGCAGCAGTCTGACTCCCGATACCTCTACATCTAGGTCCTTTCCATCGTCTTCGGACACTAGCCAGTAATCTCCTGATCTCTTCTCTATCTCGAGACTTTCAACCTCCTCCATATCGATGCCAAACCTCTCGGAGAGGAACGCCACGGCCTCACTTGGTGAACTTCGCGACAAAGATAACACCCGAGTTGAAAAACTGCGGATAGACCCGTACCAGCTTTGAGGCATCTAGCTCGAACTCACGGTCCTCGAACGCATTCACACCACTTACATGACGTATTTGAGGACTGAAGGACTCCAGCCGGAGCTCCGTGTTGTCGAGAGCGTGCTCGACAACCGCTTCGTTTTCGAAGGGAGAGATCGTGCACGTGGAATACACTACCTTGCCGCCCTCCTTCGTGAGTCCCGCGGCCCTCTCCAAGAGGTCTTTCTGTAGCTCTGAAAGGTTTCTGCTCTCCTCTCTTTCGGCAGGAAGGAAGTTTCTCCTGGCCCTGTCACCTTCGCCAGAGCAGGGGGCATCCACCAGTACCCGGTCGTACTCCTCGCTACCTGGAAAGCTTCTGCCATCATAGTTTGTGGTTGAGACGCACGCGGAACCAGTACGGTATACATTGGCGGTGAGGCTCTGCATGCGCCTAGCAGATTTATCATTTGCGATTAACTTACCGTCATTATCAACCCTTCCCGCGATCTGGGTCGTTTTACCTCCAGGAGCAGCACACAGATCAAGTATTTTCTCACCCGGCCCGGGATCAAGAGCTTCTACAGGCAGGGCTGCGGACTCTTCCTGGACGTAGTACTCTCCAAGCCAGTGCATCGCCGAGTTGCCAGGGTTTCCAGCCCCCGGCAGCCGAAAGATGTTTTTGTTCCATTCCGAACGCTCAACGAACTGAAATTCACCACCAAGCCTCATGAAGAACTCCTCTCCCGCCTTGATCGGATTCTTCCGGACCGTCTTTATTGGCATCCTCGCGCATTCGTGCTTGAAGGCGCTCCATTCATCAATTATTGTCCGATATCTTTCCATCTACAGATCCTTCAGGCTCTTCTGACCTGTCTCTTTCTTTCCAAAGGCTTTTTTCAAATCTTCTTCCAATTCCGGCATCTTGCTCCTGTCATAGAGAGTGGCAGCCGGGTGGTACACCGGTATGACCTTCCAGCTGTTGATATGGTAGACTTTACCGTGTATGGAGCTTATTCCTTTATTCGTATCAATTAACTCTCTTGAAGCGAAGTTTCCCAGCGTGACAACCGTATCCGGATCCACCTCTGCCAGCTCCTGCTCCAGAAGCGGCCGCCAGGCCTCTATCTCATCGGAGCGCGGGTCCCGGTTGTCCGGCGGCCTGATCTTGACCAGGTTGGTAATATAGACACCCTTCCTCTCGACCCCGATCTTCTCTAGAACTTCATCCATTCTGCTTCCTGCTCTGCCGACGAAAGGCTCTCCTTCCTTGACCTCGTTTGCTCCCGGCGCCTCGCCCACCATCGCCACAGAAGCGTCTTCAGGACCGACCGCAGGCACAAAAAGATCTTCATCGAAGTGTTCGCCGTTTAATGATTCAAAAAACTCTTCATACTTTTCTCTCACTCTATCAACCCCAGAAGTCTGAAAGCCTCCAGCTCATGAGGCGCGAAAACATGTCTTACCTCATCTAAATCGATCCATTTGAAATCTTCATGCTCCTCGGACAGTTCCTGTACTTCTTGGTCAGTCTCAAGGAGCGAGGGAAAAAATTCGATTTTCGTGATGGTTTCTCCTCGTTCAAACTCATGTTCCAGCCCCGATTCGTGCTTTCTCTCCAAGCGGGCATCAATTCCAGTCTCCTCTCGAAGCTCTCTCAGCGCAGCCTTTTCCGGAGACTCATCATCCTCGATCTTACCGCCAGGTACCTCCCAGGGAGTCTCTGCGTACCTTCCGCTCTCGTGATTTCCAGCCTTCTTCACTGATAGAAACTTCTGATCCGATTTCCTGCGGGTGACAGCCATAGCCACCTCAAATTTCTCCATAGGCATGACATCCGATCCAAGATTCAAAAACTGTTCAAACCTTCAGGACCATTGCATCGTTTTATAAAGATATGGAAGCTATGTTTGAGATCATATGAAGTTCTGTGAAGACGAAGAATGCGGCGGAATGCTGGTTTCAGAAAAACACGAAGGAGAGAAAGTGATGGAATGCAGGAGCTGCGGAAAGATACACGATACCGAGGGAGAAAGCCTTAAGATTACGGAAGAGAAAGAAGAGGACCCCATGGACCGGCTTAACGTATCAAAGAGCGAGGACGAGGAAACCCTCCGGGCGACAACAGAGAAAGAATGTCCAAACTGCAGTAGTGATAAGGAAGACGAGAAGGAGCACGAGTGGTGGATGGAGCAGACCAGAGCAAGTGACGAGCCGCCTACCAGGTTCTACGAGTGCACGGAGTGCGGAAACGTGCACAAGGAGTACGACTAGTCTTCAAGCCAGTCGCCGAAGTCGTCCAGGTCGGCTACAGAGACATCCCTGTTGTCGATGGCGAACTCTACCAGATCTGCTCTCCTGTCAAAATCAGAGACCTCGGGACCGAGAGAAGAGAGAAATCTGTCGACGAAATCAGGAACCTCCTCGTTCTTCCTCCTGTACGAGGTCATGAAGGTTACGAGATCAGTGGTTAGCATCTCCCGTAAGCTGGCTGACTCATTGACGCTGACGTAGCCTTCTACATACTTCTGAAGAAAATCCGAGGGCAGCTCGACATCATTTTCGAAGATATCCGAAAGTAACTGGCTAAAGGAGCTGTACGCCGGAACATAGTACTGCGCTCTGGTCCTCTCCCCTTTATCGAGAACCCCCATTTTCTCCAGAGCTGAAAGCATCCTGTTGGCGTCCTCACGCGATCCAACCAACCCTTCATCGTGCAACCGCTTGCTGTACACACCTCTATCCTTCAGCACAGACCTGCGGAAAACAGAGTATACCTGCTGACTTGACATCAGCCGTTCCCGCGTGAACTTTGGCGCCATCAAAAGATAATCTCATGATGCGTAATTTAGTCGTGTTCAAGTGGTTACAGACAACCACTCCTATCTTAAGGGTCCGTGAGAACTACAGGTATATGGCCCCGCAGAAGGAAACAAGGATCGAGGATATAGTAGAGGAGGTGCTAGATGAAATGAAAGAGGAAATTATCAGTGAAGTCAAGAGCAGACTGCCAGAAGAAGACGAAGAGAAAATAAAGCTGGAGATCAGGGAAGACTGGAAGAACTGGGAGACTAACTGAGGTCGTTTCTACCCTCCTCTTCAGCCAGTATGCTTACCGAAGTGCGCAGCTTGTTTATCTCACTCCTGAGTTCATCCGTCTCAGCCTCGAAGTCCTGTCTGTCCACCTTCCTCTCGAAGTCGAACTCGCGGGAGTTCACCTCCATGACGAAGTCATTCTCCAGCTCGTTGAGCCGGTCCTCGACCTCTCGAATCGATTTCTGGAGGTCGTAATATCGCTTGTTCGCTGAATCAACAAGTTTTCTCACCCTTTCAATTGTTTCAAGCATGTCGGAACTGGCGATCTGCTCGAGAAGCTCCGTGTTCTGCTCCTGACGCGTTTTGAGGCGGGAGACCATCTCCTGCATTTCCCCTATCTTTGACTCGGCGTCGGTCAGACCGGAATCCAGCTCCTGTACCTTCTCCTCCAGGGACCGGTCGACCTGAACCTCGTCCGCAAGTATTGACTCCGAGGTCTGCATATGGTCCTGCAGGGCGGAGTCGACTGCGTCCAGATGAGACTCGAGCTTCTGAACCTCCTCCGAAACCTTCTCGACGTTCTCCCTCGCCTCCTTGGCCTGTTTACCCAGCAGATCCACGTAGTAGGTTCGGCTTCAGGGTATTTCAAGATTCACCCGATGGGAGATGGCTGTTATCCACCGCTTCCTCGTGATGAGTCCTGAACTTCAGATAGATTTCAAGACCGGAGAAGAAGAGCAGTGAGCCCACAAAAAGCGAGTAGACGTTAAATACTGCCACCTGCATCAGAACCATCGTGGCCCCGGCCGCGATCATGAGCTCGCCCAGGTGTCTTTTGGTGTCTCCCTCCACGGTTGTAAGGTTTCACTCCCACCGTTAAAACATTTCTCCGATGAATAAGGGTATGCCAGAGCAGCAGAGAAGAGCGGCTTCAGTGCCCAAAAAGGTAAGTGACATCGATCCGAGAGATGACATCAGAGTCAGGGTATCCGGAACAGTGATATCGAGGGGAGAGGACTCCATCAGCCTGGATGACTCAACAGGGACGGTAGAGGTGTTCATGCAGGAGGAAAAGCTCGAACCGATAGAGGAGAACGACAGAGTAAGGGTTCTCGGAAGAGTCCTACCGACTCCCGACTCCTTCGAGATACAGGCCGAGATAATTCAGGACTTCAACGACGTGGACAGCGAGCTCCGAGACAGGGTTAAAAAAGTTGTTAACTCTAGCGAGTAACAAGGTGACAAAAGAGTGTTCAAGGCCGAGCTAGACGATGTATCATTGATCCAGGACTCCATGAAAACTGTAAGCGACCTCATAAGCGAGGGAATATTCCAGCTTAAAGAAGACGGGGTAAAACTCGTCGCAGCAGATCCTGCCATGGTCGCGCTGGTGGATTTCCAGATAGAGAAGGAAGTGTTTGACAGCTACAACCTGGAAGAAGAAAACAACGTCGGCCTAAACCTCGAGAACCTCTACTCAATCCTGAGAAGAGCCAACTCTGACGACACCATTACTCTGGAGACTCGAGGCGACTCCAAGTTCTACGTGACGATAGAGAACTCATCTACAAGAGAGTTCTCCCTTCCAATACTGAACCTTTCAGAGGACGACATGCCCTCCACGGACGATCTGGACTACAGCGTGACAGCGGAACTGGAGACCCAGGTTCTTGAATCAGCCGTGAAGGACGCACTCGTGGTCGGAGACTCGGTCGCTATCGAATCCGACAGCTCGGGACTTTACGTCAAGAGCGAGGGAGACCAGTCAAACGTCGAGTTCGAGATTGACAGGAGTGCTGACGGAGTTCTGGAGTTTTCAGGCGGAGAAGCACGCTCCATGTTCTCCCTCGACTACCTCAACAACATGATCGGCGCGAAGAAGCTTTCCGACACCGTCAGGCTTTCCCTGGGAGATGACTTCCCGATGAGGCTTGACTTCGAAGTCCCTGATGAAGCGATGCTCAGCTTCGTGCTTGCTCCCCGAATTGAAGAAGAGTAGATGACTCGGGAGAGACTGGAAAAATTTGAAGAAAGAGTATCGGCTCTTGAAGACATAGAATCGGGCAGCTACAAGGGAGAACCGCCTGACTGGTATCCAGACAACAATAGAACTCTACCCCTGTTCGCTGAGTATTACGAAGACTGCGCCGATTCCATGGCCGAGAACTCAATTATCAGCCTGAAAGATCTCGAAAACATGGATGAGCTCGATGAGTCTGGGAAAGGCCTGATCCTAGACATGTACAGGAGGTTAGGGGCTATAGAACTCAGATACAACGGCGCCAACACGACTTACTTCGTAGATGTGTGGAGAGAGAATGAAGTAATACAAGAGATGGGAACTAGGAAGATGGACGAAGTGGTTTCAATTATCAATGATACAGAGCTGCCGGCAATCTGGAAGAAAAAATATGAAACGGATGCCTAGCTTCCATTGATTTAACGTTTGGAAATCAACCAAACCATATGTCAGAGTACGCTGTACCGGCTACAGGAGTTCTTATCCAAAAAGAAAGCGGGGAAGTCTTCCTTATGAAGTCCCCCAAATGGGAAAACAGGTGGGTGGTTCCTGGCGGAAAGGTTGAGAAAGGCGATTCCGTAAAGGAAACCGTACGAAAGGAGGTAAGAGAGGAGACAGGTCTTGAAGTTTCAGACATCGAGTTCCACAGCTACCAGGACCTCGGACAGCCGGAGGAGTTCAGCAGAAACACCCAGTTCGTCTTCCTGAACTTCATCTGCACTGCCGATACGGAAGACGTTGAGCTCGATGACAGGGAAGCCGCGGACTATATATGGAAGGTACCCGGAGAAGCTCTGGAAGATCTGGAACTGAATGAAAGCACCCGGAAGTTCGTGGAAGCGTTCAGTAAAGAATAAGTAGTTTTACACCCAAAGTAAGGTTATGAGTAAGGTCTCTGAGAAAGGACAGGTCACTATACCAAAGGAGTACCGGGAAATGTTCGGGATAAAGCCAGGAACAGAGGTTGAGTTCAGGGAGGAGAACGGAGAGCTAGTGGTCAAGAAGGAAGGCCTCAGCTTCGATGACTGCGAAGGAATGCTGGGCGTCCGTGATACCGAGGAATTCATGGAAGAAATCCGGGGAGACAGATGATCTACGCTCTGGACACTAATGTCATACTCGACGTGCTCTTTAGAGACGAGAAATTTCACGAGGACTCAAAGACAGCCCTGGAAAGATGTTCTTTAAAAGGAAACTTTATAATAAGCCCCGAAGTTTACTCGGAAATGATCTCCGCATTCAGCTACGAATACAAAAGGCCTGAAGAAGAACTGGACGATTTCCTGGAGAGAAAACAGATTACTTTACGGAGCCACACCCAAAAATCACTTACGAAAGCGGGAAAAGGCTGGAAAAATAACAAGACCGGGGGTGTCCAGTGCTCCGCCTGCGGGAAATCGAACAGCCCAGAATGTGAGTCATGCGGTTCCGATCTGAGCTGGCGCAACCACATAATCACAGATTTCATGATCGGAGGGCATGCTGAAGAGCTGGCTAATGCAATCATTACGAGAGACTCTGGATACTTTGAGAATTATTTCAACTTGAACATTGTGGATCCATCAAGGTAGCGTTATAGTTTTTCCACCACCAACCGATAACGTGACAGGAGAGAAACCCCAGGACTGGAAGATCCG
>JBDGRC010000100.1:0-1366 GCA_042218495.1 Candidatus Nanohaloarchaea archaeon
AGCCCACCAAACTCTGGTATGTTCATAATTGCGTCCCACGTGGTGGCGTTCCTGACGCTCTCGGTCGGTGCAGTGTACGATCTTGCTACTACCGAGGTTCCTGACCATCTGCCTGCTATTGCCGTTGTTTCCGGTATACTTCTTCATGCCGCCAGGTCTCTCGCGACCGGTAATCCAGGTCCGGTATTATGGAGCGTTCTGGCCGGCTCAGCATATTCGATCTACGGATGGGGTCTCTACATCGCAGGTATGTGGGGAGGTGCTGACGCCTTCTCGATGAGCGCGCTGGGCTTCGCGGCACCGTATGCCCTGTCAGGTCCTGGAATGTCTTTTCCCGTAGACCTCTTCGGCAACATAATGGCCGTCGGGTTCGCCTACACTATGGCTTTCGCACTCTACAGGGCTGCAAGGGCTGGAAACGTAGTCAGCGGTTTCGTGAAGGATCTCGATGAAAACAGATACGTGATCGCGCTGTTCTTAATGGGATCGGCTGTTTTCTCCGCGGCACTTGAGCTCTCCTCGGGGTCCGGAGGTATGTTCTACTTCCTGGCGCTGACCTCCCTACTGCTTCTGTACCGATTTCTGAGGGTTATCGAGAGCGAAGCCCTGAACTCCGAGGTGCCGGTCGAGGAGCTCGAGCCAGGCGACGTCGTGGATGCCGAGGGCCTGGACGGAAGGATCAAGGGAATAACGCAGGAGGAGATCGAGGAACTCGAGGCTGAATCGGCGGTCGTCAAGACCGGAGTAAGGTTTGTTCCTGTCTTTCCCGTGGCGCTGGCGCTCACTGATCTATCCGTGGGCGGCTCCGGGCTTATAGTGTTTATCCTGTCGCTATAGTCAGCTTATTATCGTTATGTCCCTGTCCCTCTCTGCCGATTCAGCGGAGTCCACGGGCTCTCTCCCCGACCTCTCCTCCAGGTTGTGGATGCGTTCCTGATTCGTTATGACATGCTCTGCGAGGTTGTCGATCTTCTCCTCGATTCGCTCCAGTCTCTCTTCGTCCCTCGACGGCTCGGGCGCAGGAGACGGAAGGCTGGCATTCCTCGAGATTTCTTCAAAGTTGTCGGGTAGTTCGTCGAGACGGCTGTCCATTCTGTTCAGCTTTTCCTCGATAAGCTCGAGTTCTTCGGCGCTCAGGTTCTTTCTCTCGGCCTTTCGCTCCGCCGTCCGTACTCTTCCCTTCAGCCTTTCCATCCTCGACTCCAGGTTCTCGTCTACGTTACGTATCTCGTCTTCGATCTCCTCGTGCCTGGCGGTGGCGGCGTTGATCTCGGTGACGCCGCCCTCGATGGCCTCGATGGCTTCGGCGATGTCGTCGAACTGTTCGATGGTGCGGTCGATGGTGTCGGCGCTGGCCTCGACGCTG
>JBDGRC010000100.1:1376-8623 GCA_042218495.1 Candidatus Nanohaloarchaea archaeon
CGGCGTTGATCTCGGACTCGGTCCTTTCCTCGACCCGCTCCATCATCTCCCTGTTATCCTCGATCATCTTGGTCAGGGTATCTATCCTGCTCTCGATGTCGCTCTCCGCGGTCGAAAGCCTCTCGAAGACGTCGCTCTTCACTGTCTCTTCAAGGCTCTCAAGACGCTCCTCTCCGTGCTCTACAGCCCGATCGACCTCCGATTCCAGCTTCCTTATCTGGTTCCCGAGGTAGGATTCGAGCTCCTCGACCTGCTTCTCCAGCTCCTGCTTGTCAGGCCTGGTTTCCCGAACCTCGTCTATGTCCATCTCAAGCCTTTCAACTTCCTCTCTAAGTTCCTCGTACTTCTCGGGCCGCTCGGCCTTCTTCTCAACCCTCTTGATCCTTCTCCTCAGCTCCCTGATCTGGGTCTGGTCCAGTGAAGCACCTGTTCTCTCCTTTTCGAGCGTCTCTATCCTTGATTTTATTGCCTCAAGGTCGAACTTCACCGCATCCATGCCCTCGGACCCAACCTCTATCTCCGAGGCAACGGCCTCATCCTCCTCGATCTTCTCCTCTATATCCTCGATCTTCCGGTCGATCTGCCCCAGCTTCTCGTCGGGCAGAGACTGTATGTCCTTTCTTATCTCCTCCAGGTCGGCTTCCAGCCTTTTTATCTGGCTGAAGTTGTTTCTGACAGCCTGCTCGGTCTCTGATGTCTCTTTGCCAGGTTCCTTGTCCTCATCATCCTCCGAGAGCTCCTCTTCGAGTTCTTCCAGCTCCTCTCTGTCGACTTTTTCCTCGATTCTTTCCTCCAGATCCTCTCTGTGTCCTCGTATCTTCCTCCTGAGCTCGACTATCTTCTCCTCGGACGTGCCAGAAGCTTCTTGCGCGCCGCGTTCGTTTTTCCTGATTTCCTTCTCCAGGCTTTTGACCCTGGACTTTTCCGCCTTCTCCTCCAGCTTTTCTCTGAGTCTTTCCAGGGAACCTGTCTCGACGTCCGGCTTTTCGACTCCCCGATCCTCATCCGACTCCAAGCTGCTCTCGATGGAGTCTATGTTCTCTCTGAGTTCCTGGATCTTCTCGCTGGCCTCATCGTCTTCGGAGAGCTGGTTTTCCAGCTTTTCCAGGTCCTGGCTGAGCTTGTTGAGCTTTCCCCTGTTTTCGCGGACCTTGCTCTCTATTTCATCTATTTTTTCGGTTCCCTCTCCGCCTGTGCTGTCTTCTATCTTTTCCTCGAGTTCCTCGAGACGTTCCTTCACGCTCTCGTCCACGTCGACTCCTTCGGGAGCCTCACCCTCCATTCCCTGTCTTATATCCTTTATCTGCTTGTACAGGTACTCCAGCTTCTCGTGAACCTTGCCTTCCTCGTACTCCTTCTTTATCTGCTCGACCATGTTCAGGCGTTTCTCCAGCTCATCCCTGTCCATGTGGTTGAGCATCTCCTCTACTTCCCTGACCTCGTCCTCGAGGCTCATCTTCTCGAGCTCCGCCATCATGTCCCTGTCCTCGAGGTCTTCGACCCTCTCCTGAAGGTCTTCTATCGAGTCCTCGATTCCCTGGAGCTCTTCCTCGAGCTGTTCTCTGCTGACGTCTCCGGATATTCCTTCAGTCATCTACTTTATGCTTGAAGAAAGAGGAATAAAAATGGTGTGCAGCTAGCTCGGCGAGTACGTCGCTGTCACGTCGCTGCAGTTCAGCGAGCTGGCCTGTATCTGGTCTAGCGAGGCGTCGTCCGTTCCTGAAGCATTTGTGGTCACCGTGTCGAATCCTCTGCTGGTGTTGATATAACCGTACGATCTCGCGGCGTCAGTGTTGTCGGAGTACGTCCATATGACCGATATGTTGCCGACGCCGTCAGGCCCTCTCTCCTGTATCAGCCTGGTCGAGTTCGAGGTTCCGTCGTCTATCTCTATATCGTACTCGGTGCAGCTCACTGCTCCCTCCTTCGCCTCGCTCACGTCCTCCTGTGTCGAGCTCTGTAGGTCTTGTATCCATCCTGAGAATAGTGATGCGACTGCCATGGTGAAGGCTATCATGAGTACCGCTGCTATGAGCGGTGAAATACCTTTCCTCATAGAACGTCTTTGTCGGGTGTTCAATAAAAAGGAAACGGGCGCGGCGCGGCGCCGCTTTCATCCTGTGTAGGTGGCAGTCACGTCACTGCAATTCAGGGAACTTACCTGGATCTCGTCCAGAGGGGCGCTGTCCGTTCCTGATGCTGTTGTGTTTACTGTGTCGAAACCTCTGCTGGTGTTGATGTAGGCGTAGCTCCTCTGGGCCGCTGTGTTGTCAGTGTATGTCCATATGACCGAGAGGTTTCCTATCCCATCAGGTCCACTGTTCTGCACGATCCTTGTCTCGTTGGATGTACCGCGGTCTATCTCTATATCGTACTCGGTGCAGCTGATCGCCTCGTCCTTCGCGTCGGAGACATCCTTCTGCGTCGAGCTCTGTAGGTCTTGTATCCATCCTGAGAATAGTGATGCGACTGCCATGGTGAAGGCTATCATGAGTACCGCTGCTATGAGCGGTGAAATACCTTTCCTCATAACTGACCTTTAGATGGATTCTATTTAAAGGTTCTGCGGACTCAGGGCATTCAGACTTTCTTGTCCATGAACGCCACCCAGTAAGAGAGGACAGCCAGGGTAAGTCCCCACCGCCATAAAATGCCATGAGTCACGCTGAAGGAGGCGATACCGGTGTAGTGAAGCAGGATGACGGTTACTATCCTGGCAAGATTGAGTAAAAGTATAATGGCAATTCCCAGGCCAATTTTTCTGGCTTCGTAGCTTTTTGAAGCCACGCTAAGCCCCAGCAGTGCGGACACTGACTTCCAGCCGGTGCAGTCCCTGGTAATCCTGAACCAGTCGCCGAGCAGGATCTCCACGCCGTTTCTGGCCGCTGGAAAGCCCGCGAGTTCTAGCATAGTTGCTGTCAGATACGCATAGAGCTCCTGAAGCGGGAGAAAAGTTGGGAAAACCGTTGAAACCAGCCTGAATACGAGCCCCAGTGCCAAAAACCGGGCGAGGAACCTCGATGCTCTCGCGAGTTTCTCGTCATCGATCGAGCTGAGCATAGCCTGGTTTTGTGACCCCGGTTCAAATCTTCTTGGTTCTTATACCATCCCGGAACCTTTTTCTCGCAATTTCTTTCCTGGGCTGGTCTGAGTTCCTGCTCTCTCTATTTATTTTCTCTATGCTTCTGCGGTGTTTGTTGAAGGCATGAACTGCTGCCGCGGCCGCGTCCTTCTCATGTGAGTTGCTTCCAAAACCTATGGAATCCTTTCTCTCCCCGCTGAGGTCTTCTTCCGGGCTGAACTTCCTAGCTCCCACGCTGGAAGCCACCTTTTCTGCGGTAGATGCCATGCGAGATGTATCAGATCCGACAAGCACGGGCTTACCCTCCGCTATCAGCAGTTCAATCATCTCGTGAGGAGGAAACTCTCTTCTGCTCTCGAGCAGCTTCATCTCTCTGTCCAGGTTCAGGGCCGCGACCGCGGAGGTGCTGCCCGGGTCTATCCCCACCACTAGCGCCTCACTCATACTCCTCCGTCACGAGATCTACGATCGAGGCTGCGGTTTTCTCTCCGATCCCCCTTACTTCCTTGAGTTCCTCCTCCGACGCCTCGAATACGTCCCGGACTGTGCCGAACTCCTGGAGAAGCCTCCTGGCTATCTTCGTGTTTACGTCCGGAACGCCAGCGACTACGAACTCTAGCTTCTCGGTCCTGGTCTTTGGAGATTTTTCGCTCCTGACGGCGATCTCTTTGTCCTTATCCTCCTGTTCCCTCCTGGCGATCGACTCCAGCAGCTCGGAGGTTTCCTTCACGCTGTCGCTCCAGAGTATCGGGACTCCGTAGTCCACGGAGACTGATGCCAGAGCTCCGCGTATCGCGTCAGCGTGGACGTCCCGGTGTCCGTAGAGATCCTTTCCCTCCACCACGATGATAGGGTTTTCGAACCGGGTGAGGTCCTGCAGCTGATCGAAAAGCCTGCTGTCCACGATTGAATCCACGAGGTCCGCGGCCGACTTCCGCTCTACAGCGGTTTCATCCGAGAGGATGAAGTCTCCGACCTCCAGCCTCTCCTTCTCGATGACTACGTCCATGCGGGATAGCTCCTTTGCTACCTTGTTCTCCCTGTCATCCGCCACTATCTCGATCCTGTCTGCGTCCTCATCGTCTTCCTCCTGGGTTTTCTCATTTTCGAACTCGTCGAGCTTCCTGTGTTCCGATTCTCTCTGATGCTGCTCATGTTTGAGCTCTTTCAGAACGTTCTGCATCTCCTTCTTTTTGTGGTGCGCGCTCCAGTAACTTCCCTCGTCCTTAGTTCCCTCCGCGATGAGTACCACTACCTCTCCCGATTCCTGCCTTCCCGTACGTCCTGCCCGCTGTATGTCACGTATCCCGGACGCGACGGGCTCGTAGAACACCACGTAGTCGACTGCCGGTATGTCAAGACCTTCCTCTCCCACGCTCGTGGAGACCAGGACGTCGTGATCGCCCGAGTCAAACTCTTCAAGAACCTCCAGCTGCTTCCTCTGGCTCATTCCCTTCTCGCCCTGCTGACCTATGAATCTTCTCGCTTTCAGTCCGCTCTGCGTGAGCTCCTCGGCTATCTTCTCCGCGCTCTCGCGGAACTCGGTGAATACTATCGCCTTCTCGCTACCCTCCAGGTCCAGCATCTCGCGCAGCTCCTCGATCTTGGGGTGTTCAACACCCTGCTTTCTCAGGTACTCCACCATGGCCTTCCCTTCCTGGAACTTCTGGTCCTGGAGGGCTCTCGAGGCAGCCTTTGAATCGTCTTCCTCCAGTCCCCTGACGTACTCGTAGCACTGGGATACTCCCTGTGTTTCCAGCAACTCAATTGCCTGGGATATCTTCAGAGCGCAGGCAACCTCCGATATCGCCTTGTAGAGCTTTGGATCGTCCTTCTGTGAGAGCTCCGAGCTTATCTTGCTCCTGAGATCCAGCAGATCGCCCTTGTGGACACTGGATACCGAGTCCAGCTGCCCCAGCTTCTTCAGCTTCTCCAGTCGGTTTCGCTTCGCTTCTTCGAAGTCCTGCTTCGCTTTCTTGAACCTCTCGTCCAGTTCAACTCTCCTCCAGTTCACCTCCTTTTCCTCCATGTAAGGCTCCACGTCCGGGTCATCCTCTGTCCTGACCTCGAAGTTCTCGAGCCTCAGGTTGTCCGCCACCTCCATTATATCCTCCTTGCTTCCTCCGGGAGAGGCGGTCAGCGCCAGCCTCTGGCATCTCATCTTTTCGCTGATGAAGACATAGCTGTAGCCTCCGGTTGCCCTGTGCGCTTCATCGAATATAACAAGCGAGAACTCCTCCGTCGGTACCTCGTCCGATATCAGGTCGTTCTCCACGACCTGTGGTGTCCCGAAGAAGCATCTCTTGGCCTTCCAGTCCCCGTACCTTTCTGCCGGCCGCGTTTTCCCAGTCATAACCTTCATTTCTTCCTCTTCGATCTCGATTAACTCTCCGAAAGTCCTGTAGTGTTGCTCGGCCAGCGGCCTGGTCGGAGCCAGAAACAGGACCTTTCCCGTCTCGAGCTTCATAGAGGCCACCATCGCCGCTATAACTGTTTTTCCTAGTCCTGTGGGTAGAACGACCAGGGTGTCGGAGTCGGAGGAGGAAGCGGCTATCACTTCCTGGTAGGTTCTGGACTCTATTTTTTCCTTCTTCAGGAGCTCTGTCACGTTTCACTCTGGTTGTGAAGGTTTGATAAGTTCTCGCAACATGCTCTTCCCTGGGTTTCTTCTCCCTAGTTGAACCTCGCGGCGAAGTCGTCCTGCGCGGGGGATTCAAACATGTGTACCACGTGGAAGAAGATTATTGACCCTGCTACAAAAGCCGCGCCCGCTTTCAGAGTTAATTCTTCAACAGGAACGCTGGTTTTTACCACTACAACAGTGACGTATGCCATGGGGTAGACTATACCGGCGCTTGAAGCCTTGAAAGCCCAGCTCTCGTCCCATTTGTGGAAGAAGTTCATGTAGCCGATCAGGAGACCTGAAGCCAGAAGGAAGCCGGCTGCAAGCTCTTCAAGACCTTCAAGAACCCTTTCGGTCATGAAGAGGCTCACGCCGGTCGACACCCATATTATGGCGTTGCCTACAGACGTGTTCCATCCCAGCTCCTCGTGCTTGTACTTTCCGAAGTAGAGCTCTATCACCGCGGCGCCGAGGACGAGAGGCAGCACGCTGGGAATGAGTTCCGGTTGCTTCAGCGGAGCCAGCGCTATCTCGGTTACCCGGGATCCCAGAGTCGCTTCCGAGAAGGCCATCAGTCTTCGAAAGCGTCCGGTGTACCTCCGGCGTGCCAGGATTTTCGGGGCCTCATCTGGATGGGGTATATTCGCTCCGAGTTGTCGTCGAGAAGGAGCCCTGCGCCCTTCGAGTCCGGCAGGGCGTCGATGTAGTGCTGGACGTCGTGCCGCATGTACGTGTGCATTATCTCGCCTAGAGAGTCTATGTCCTGCTTCGAGGTCAGCCTGTGCGAGAGTATGACGTCGCACTGGGAAAGGGCGTCCGGGTTGAGCTTTGCTGGCTGCTGAGTGGCCAGGACAAGAGATACTCCGGGCTCTCTCCCTATCTTGACCCATCTCATGAGAGGGTGGGAAGCCGCGGTCTCGCCGTCGGCGGGCAGGAACTCGTGTGCCTCGTCTATCATCATCCAGACGATCGGCATCTCGTTCTGGTTCAGGCCCTCCATCTCGTCGATCTCCTCGATCCTTCTCGCGGTCATTCTTCTTCTGAGGATCTTCTTGGCCAGAAGGCCGACGACGAGTGACCTCACGCCGCTTCCCTCCCTCATCTCTCCGAAAGCCGATACATCGATCACGGAAAGCTCTCCCCTGTTCATGAAGTCGTCGAGGCTGCTCTCCTCTCCGAATATACCCCAGCTCTGAGCGTTCATGAGCCTGTTCTCCAGACGGTTCTGAACCTTTTCTGGAAAATCAAAGGTCTTGATGACTCTCATCAGGTCCTCCAGGCCGTACGAGTCCATTTTCTCCCTGGCCTTTCCCACCGCCCTCTCCAGCAGTATTCCGGCCTCCGAGTTCATGTCCAGGTCGAACGCCATTCCCCACTCGCCGGCCGTAAGGTCCGCGGGGTTGAGCGTGAAAGTCCGATCGTACGGCATCTCCCTCTCCTCGAACTCGGAGACCTTGCCCTCGGGTATGAATACCTCCGCGTCGAATGCGTCCGGGTTGAGACCCCAGTCCTCGAGCATCGTGGCTGCCCTGTCGTTCGGAC
>JBDGRC010000101.1:0-6823 GCA_042218495.1 Candidatus Nanohaloarchaea archaeon
CTGCGCCATAGATCACCTATCTTGTCTTATAGGTTAAAAATCCATTCCAGAAGAGGTTTTCTCCCGAAAGAAATTACATAGTTTATAATGAAATCTAGCAATTATGTTCAAATCCTTGAAGATGTCAAAAGTTTCTGGGCCTGGGAGAACTTCTGTACAAATTCAAATCTGAAATTTGACGAATGTGTTCGCCATATTTCTGGAGGTATTGGGAGCTTAATCGCCGTATTTTGGAGAAAGTGTAGTCTGTCATTGAACACTTTGAGGCAAAAGTGTGTCTTGGCGTTGAACACTTAGGTATAAAGTTGAGGGTAGCGGGCAGACCCGGAATGTTATCTTCGTTCCCGGAACGAGCTCCGGTGTTTCTGGGTCCGGGATGCGTCGCGTTCGTCGGTACAGAGAGATCCGGACCTGTTTCCGGAACCGGGTGCAGAGGCGCCAGAAACCTGTTCAGAAGCTGATAGCCGGCTTCCGGTCTTTCCGGACACTTCCGCGTTTCATTAAATGGGTCTCCGGACGCAGTATATGATGCTGCCGGCGGCACGTGGCCGCCGCGGCGGGGGAAGGGAAGAATGAGAACGGAACTGAGGCAGAGGAGAGAGGTCGGAAGGAGGAAAGAAAATGAGGGGTCTGAATCGGTCGTTCAGGCGCATCCGCGCCTCGTCGAGGGCGTAAACCTCCTGGAGAAGCCGGAGGGTCTTCCGGTCTTCCAGGCACTGGTGGCGGACAACCTCGCGGAGGAAGCGTCGGCTGTCTGGATAGACTCCGGCAACCAGGCCTCCACCTATGCTCTCAGAAGCTACGGCAACCCTTCGATACTTGAGAGGGTGGAGGTGGCGAGGGCCTTCACGCCCTTCCAGCACCACAGGACCGTGGAAAAGCTGGAGAGCTTCGTCACCTCCAGCACCGATATACTGGTTTTACCGGCCGTCGACGGGCTTTACGCGGACGGACAGCTGAGGGACTGGGAGGCCGAGGAGCTCTTCGCCGAGGCCTGGAGCTCTATCGTTGACCTACAGGAGAGGTGCGATCTGAAGGTCCTGGTTTCGGTCTCCGGCTCTCCGCTCCTCTCGCCGCAGGTCGAGTCCTCCGCGGACAGGACGATAGAGGTGTCGGAGACCGGCCGGGGCTGGGTCTACTGTTCGGCAGGCTTCGACCAGTACGGCTACCGGTCGGGAGACGGCGTCCAGACCACTCTCTCACTGTGGGAACGCAGATCGGAGGACCTGCGGGAGGTGGAGGGATGATGGGAAGGACGAACGCCACCTACAGGAACCATCTGGACGCGTTCATCGAGAGTTTCAGTCCGTTCCGGAGAGCGCTGAGGGAGGGGAACAGGGAGTTCCTCGACTCCCTCTGGGAGAAGGCTCACCAGCATGCTCACGCCGCGGCTTACATGAACCCGGAGAAGCCAGCTCTTCCTGCCGTGGTATCGGCGATGCTCGGAGTCCAGAGAGAGGTTAGCCGTAACGAGGACAGGATAGAGGAGCTGGAGGAAAGGGTCCGGAGGCTGGAGGATGGTCTTCAAGATTGACTTCGTCGACGGCGAAGCCGTGACCTGGAAGAGGGATGGCTCCGGCGTCCGGTCCGAGCGCGACCCGGGATACAGACCGAGGTTCTACATAGAGGGCGACAGGTCGAAGCTGCACAGGAGCCGGCCGTGGCTGACCGGACAGGAAGGGGTCGCCGCGACTTCCTTCGAGACCTGGAGGCCTACGCTCTCTAGGCCGGAGACCGATGTGCTGAGAGTGGACTGTCTCTCGGAGGAGGACCTGAGAACCGCGGTGAACACCCTGAAGAAGAGCTTCGGCAGGTCCACCTTCCGATTCTACAACGTCGGCTTCAGCCCGCAGTTCCGTTACTGCCTCCAGAAGGAGTTATGCCCCGTGCCGGAGGTTAGCCTGGATAGGATGGAGATGTCGCTTGACAGGAGGCGGATCGCGGACGAGGACATCTCCGGCCTCGAGGTCGACGGAGAGACGTCTTCCGGAGGAGAGGACGCAGCTCTCGAGCTCCTGGAGAGGCGACTCGATGAGGTTGATCCCGACGTGCTGGTGGTCAACAGGGGCCGGTTGCTCGAGCTCCTGGCCGACAGGATCGAAGGGAGAGGATTCAACTTCTCCCTGGGGAGGATCGACGGTTTCCAGGAGCTGGCGGGTTCGAACACCGTCTCGAGCTACGGCAGGCGCCAGCACAAGCCCGCGAGGTACAACGTCCCGGGCAGGATAGTCATCGACAGGAGCAACAGCTTCATGCTCGGCGAGGCCACTCTCGAGGGCCTCTGGGACCTCGTGGAGAGAAGCTACAGGCCTCTCCAGGAGCTGGCCTGGGGATCGATAGGAAGGATACTCACCAGCATCGAGGTAAGAAAGGCATACCTGGAGAGGAACACTCTCACGCCCTGGAAGAACTGGGACGGGGAGAAGCCCAAGAAGGCTTCCAGCCTCCACGCCGCCGACCGCGGAGGTTTCATTTTCAACCCGGCGCCGTCGGTACACCGGGACGTTCACGAGGCCGACTTTGCCTCCCTTTTCCCGAACATAATGGTGAAGAAGAATATAAGCCCGGAGACCGTCTGCTGCGACTGCTGCGACAACGAAAGGGTTCCGGAGCTCGGATACTCCATCTGCGAGAGGAGGGAGGGATTCATAGGAGATGTAATACAGCCGCTGGTCGAGGACAGGCAGGAAATGAAGGAGGCTGTCAGGACTGTTGAGGACGACGAGAGAAGGCGGTACCTCGAGGGCAGCATAGACGCCATCAAGTGGATACTGGTCTCGTGCTTCGGCTACATGGGTCACGCCCACGCCTCCTACGGAGCGATACGCTGCCACCAGGCCATACAGGCCTTTGACAGGGAGATAATGCTCCAGGCAAAGGGAATCTTCGAGGAAGCCGGCTTCAAGGTCGCCCACGGAATCATAGACAGCATCTGGGTCCAGGGCGGCGACAGGGAGTTCGAGCGCGTCTGCAGCGACATAACCCGCGAGGTGGGAATAGAGCTGGAGCCGGAGCACAGGTTCGAGTGGTGCGCCTTTGTCCCGAGGAGCAGCTCCAGGGCCAGAGTCTCATGCCTGAACCGTTACTTCGGGAAGAAAGCGGACGGAGGCTTCAAAACCGCGGGTATCGAGGCCGAGCAGCGCTCGACCTGTCCCTACGTGACCGAGGCCCAGATGGAGATGATAGAGGCTCTGGACCGAGAGATGGATCCCGGTCACGTCCTTGAGGTGCTGGAGGATAAGGTGAATCGGCTCGAGTCAGGGGAAGTACCTCCGGAGAAGCTGGTCGTCCGCAGGAAGCCTTCCAAACCTCTGGAAGCATACTCCGTCGAGAACAGGACTGTTTCCGCGATGAAGAGGTACAGGAGCGACGGGATAGAGATCATGCCGGGCCAGGAAGTCGAGTACGTCGTCAGGGACGACTCCGCTGATCCGATGGACCGCACGAGGCTTGGATTCGAGTCCGTGCAGGGCGACTACGACCCCGTGTACTACAGGAAGGAGCTGGTCCGGGCCGCGGAGTCCGTCGTCTCACCTCTCGGCGTCGGAAGGAAAGAGATCTTCTCGCGGCTGGAGAAGGGAAAGCAGACCTCGATAGCCTCCAGCTTCAGCTCCTGAAGCATGCGTAGAGCGAGCCTGAGAGAAGCAAGGACACCACGAGGAAGTACTCCAGGAAAAGGCTTCCGCTGTAGACCAGCGAGAACAGCAGCAGAGGTACTGTAACCGCTGATGTGCTCCCGAGGAACTTCAGGAAGACTCCGGACTCAAACAGCCTCCTGTTCGGACTTAGACCTGTAAGCTCCGAGGCCACGAACAGTACAAAGGCTGTCGTGGAAAAGGCCGACAGGAGCGAGAGCACAAGGTTTCCGGAGTGGAATATGTGGCCTCCGACGACCAGAAGGGCTGATAGAGGGATCGAGACCGCGAGATGAGCCTTCTTCTTGGATCGAAGCAGCGTATCCCTGTCGACGGGTAGGTAGGAGTACTTCTCCAGGGAGTCGAACCTGTTCAGCCAGTTGTAGACGCTCAGGTTGAGCAGTCCGACCGCGGCGCTGAACGAGAGCAGAGGGTTGTTGAGCAGCGACGCCGCAGGAGGGAAGTATAGCACGGAGAACCAGTAGAAGCCTGTCAGGATGCCGAGGGAGAACAGTATCTTCAGCAGTCCTCCCGAGGACCTCGAGACGTCCAGGATCGACTTCCTGGAGAGCTCTCCTTCCAGAGGCATCCTGCCGTACTCCAGAAGCCTGGCGGAAGGTAGCCTGACGGACGCTCTCGTAGCCACTAGGCTGACAGCCATGCCGGAGAGAAACAGCGCGGCCATCATCAATGCTCCTGTGGAGGCAGCTCCAGGAGCCAGTATCAGAGGACCTGCTGCCGCGGGGAGGAGAAAAAGCACTGTGTAGTACAGTATGTCCTTGAGGACGAACTCCGAAAGCAGTCTCCTCTCCGAGAGCGGAAGCGTCCTCGAGGAGTAGACCAGGAAGTTCACCGGTCCCAGCACGTTCTTCATTGCGTCACGGCTGGAGAAACCGACTGACCCAACCGCGAGCCCCAGGAAGCCTCCGAGAACCTGGAGCGAGGTTCCCAGCGACGAAGCTCTCAGCGTCGAGTACTCCAGCACGAACCAGCTGAAGAGAAGGCTCATCGAGGCCACGACGAGAGGGAACGTAGCGAACGACCTTCCTCTGTAGAGGTCCGAGTGCATCCGGTACTCTTCCTTCAGCATCCGGCGGATCATTCTTCTTCCAGAAACCTCTCCTTGAGGTTTTCCATCTCCGTGACCTCGTCGATCGTCCTCCCGTCCCTGAGGAAGTAGACTCTGTCACACAGCTCCTCTGCCAGCGAGACGACGTGCGTGCTGAGCACCACGGTCGTTCCGTCGCTGCTGCGCTCCCTGAAAAGGTCCTTCACCTCCTCCTGAATTATCGGGTCGAGGTTGATCAGCGGCTCGTCGACGAAGACCGCCTCCGGCTCGTGGAAAAGGGCCTGGACAACCATCAGCTTCTGTCTCTCGCCCTTCGAGAGCTCCTTCGTGAGCGACTCCATCTTGCCCTCCAGGTTCAGCCTCTCCCTCCAGCTCCGGATGTCGATGGAGGTCTCGCGGACCTCGGAGACCATTTCAAGGTACTCGCGGACTGTCAGGAAGCTCGGAGGGTCCTCCCTCTCCGGAAGTATCCCGACCCTCTCCCTGAGTTCGATGGAGCTGCTCCCCGGGTCCAGAGAGAGCACCTCCGCCGTCCCGGAGTCCCTTTCAATCTGTCCGGTCAGGATCTTCATCATCGTCGACTTTCCGGCTCCGTTGGGTCCGAGAATACCGACTATCTCTCCTCCCTCTGCCTCCAGTTTCGCGCCCTTCAGCGCCTCGTTCTCCCCGTAGCTTTTCCGGAGCTCCTCCGCTCTTATCGCTGTCATACATGAATGTTGGTGACGCCGGTTGAAATAACAGGGGCTATCTCGCGCCCCTGTATATCTCTGTTTCCGGGTGGAACTTGCTCCACGCGAACCAGTAGAAACCCCGGGGAGTCAGCGTCTCAAGGGAGCCTGTCCCGTTCCGCATCTCGCCCTCGAAGCTCCACAGCCTGCCGCTCGAGTCCTCGAGGCCTCCTTCCACGAGCTCCAGGTTCAAGGTCTTGCCTTCATGTCTTCTGACAAGGCTCCGGACGGTCCCGTCGTCCGGCTGCCTGAAGACCGCTACCGGCTCTCCGCCAACCCGGTCCTGCACCAGTTTCCCGGGTTCGAGTGACGAGTCAGGGTAAGCCACGGCCTGGCCTCCGGCGACGATGCCGTGAACCAGCTCCTTCGATGGAAGCCTCCCGTCGGTCTCCGATACACCGAATCCTACCACGGAAGAGTTCGCGTAGCCCGAGTAAGGGTTGGCCTCGTAGTCCGACACCAACCCTGCCCCGGTGCGCCGCGACAGAACCCTCGTGTCGGGGTGAGCCGACCTCCAGTCCCTCCAGGTCGTGATCGAAGAGAAAATGAGGTCGAGCTCCTGCGGAGTTCTCGGGCCGATGATCGCCTCACCCTGTATCTGGCTCCAGTAGGTCTCCGTTGACCTGTCATACATCACCAGGTTGGCGTCCAGCAGCTTCCCCGATACACCGAACTCCAGCGTCTCGTTTCCGACCTCCCGGGAGTAGGTCAAGCCCGAGCGGCAGAGAGGGCAGTAAGTCACGGCCACAGGCTCGCCGTCTATCCTGTCGTTGACTATCTCGTGCCTCCTGAGTATTCTTAGCGGGTATGCCCTGGAGCTGCCGTTTATCTCGAGACCTATCACCCTGTCTCCAGGACGCAGCCAGTCCGCCTCCGAGGCTTCCTGGAACTCCGGATCGTCTATGGAGGGGATGCAGTCGATCGACGGGCAGCCGCGCCTCAGCCTGTCCGGGTGAACCGTATACTTTGTTCCGTCCTCGGTCCTCTTCACCTCTTCGCCGGAGGAGTTTATCTCCAGTTCGCCGCTGTCTTCCTCCTGATCGAGGATCAGGACAGCTGAAGTTAGCATGAAGACCGCCAGGAAGCCGGCCGCGAACGCTCTTTCAATTTTCATATTTTTCACTCCTCGAGCTTTCTTTTGAACCGCCGGTATCTGGCCGGTAACTGGATTCGAGAGCCTCTGAAACCTCCTGCTTCGAGGGCACGTTCTCTCCCTGCGCCACCATATCGCCGTCAACCAGCATCACTGGCGGATGGTAGCCGCCTTCCAGGAGCGGTCTCGGAAATCTGGTCCAGTACGACCGCACGCTGATATCGACCTCTCCGTCGAACTCCTCCGCCGCTTCCTGGGCCGACCTCACGAACAGATGGCACTCCCTGCAGAAGCTTTC
>JBDGRC010000101.1:6923-8303 GCA_042218495.1 Candidatus Nanohaloarchaea archaeon
AACTCCGGCGATCTTCCGGACGGGACGTAAGACCTGAAGTCCAGGTCCAGCAGAAGCGCCAGGCCGGCTGTCCCCAGCAGGGCGAATGCGACGGGGGAAACCACTCCTATCACCGAGCTCAGGGATGACTGGATCAGCGTGGTGAAGATCAGGCCGAGAGCCGTCATGAAGGAAAGAACTCCGGCTACGACAGATACTCCGAATAGAGTGTATGTTCTCCTGTCGGTCTCCGAGTCCAGCTGACTCGAAAGGTAGGATATGAATCCCGGGTAGAGCGGGAGCACGCAGGCCGCGGTGAGGGGCGTGGCAAGACCCAGCAGGAAGGAAGAGACGAACGGCAGCTGGTTAAAAAATCCGATCAGGGTTTAACAACCTCTCTGGACTTCCTGTTTCAGCTTTGATACCGGCTTAACTCCTGACTGCAGTTTCCTTGATCCGTTCTCACATACAAGCACCACCGGGGCCGAGGGCGGATGTATCATCGACCTTCCGAAGTTCTCCACGAGTTTCTTTGTCAGATCCGGCGGGGCAGCGGCGTACCTCCAGTCGAACCCGTGTTTCTGGATGTGTGACCTTATCTTCGATGCGTCCTCGTTCGGATCGACGTTGAGAGACACAGTATTTACGCTCGTCTGCTCGTGTAGCTTCCTGACCTCCTCCTGCTGTCGGGTGCATGTCGGGCACCAGACCGCGAAGGTCTCCACGAGCGCCGGCTTCTCCAGCTCGCTGACTGTGAAGCTCTCCCCGTTCCTCACGTCCTCCAGGGGAACCTGCCTCCATGTCCTGTTCGAGCTGTCCTGGATGGAAAGCTCCAGCTGCGAGAGCCCCGCGAGCGCCACCACCACCAGCAATGCAGCGGCCAGTAGAGCCGTCCTTCCTGATATCTTCTCTGGAGCATCCATGGTCTGTTTGATGAGCCTTTCGGTCTGGTTATTAGCTGTCCGCTTACCTCGTCAACACTCGGGGCCTTCAGAGCTGGCTGAAGGCTCTCTGGACTACCTCGTTCAGAGCGGGGTGTATGTGGATCGTCTGCTTGATATCGGAGACTTTCCCTGTACCGGCCTGTAGCGAGACAAGTATCTCGTGGATCTGCTGGGAGGCGTGGGGTCCGATGATGTGACACCCCAGTATCTCTCCGTCCTCAGAGGCCAGGACCTTCACGAAGCCGTCCTCTTCTTTCAGCGCTCCGCCCATTCCGGTATCCATGTAGTCGTAGGTGGCTCTGGTGTAATCCTCGTTCTCTTCCTCCAGCTCCTGCTCCGTCATGCCCACGCCCGCGATCTGTGGAGAGGTGAAGACGGCGTGAGGCATCTTCTCGTACTCCAGCTCGAAGCTGTCGTCGCTCATGATGTTCTTGAAGACTATCTCCGCCTCGTAGTT
>JBDGRC010000101.1:8403-9654 GCA_042218495.1 Candidatus Nanohaloarchaea archaeon
GCGATCTCCGTCGCGGATACCTCCAGCTCGACGTCGTAACGGTCCGAGGCCAGATCGGTTATCTTCTCGGATATCTCCCTGTCCTCGCGCTTGAGCACCTTTTCACCCCTCTCCAGTATGGTGACATCGGTGCCCATGGCTTCGTAGAAGTGTCCCAGCTCGAGCGAGATGTATCCTCCACCGATCATCACTATTGATTCGGGCTGTCTGTCAGGCTGGAGCGCGTCGCTCGACGTCCAGTAGTCGACCTCCTCCGTGCCGTCTATCGGCGGCACGAAAGGCCTCGAGCCCGCGGAAACCACTATCAGGTCGGAGGTTATCCTCTGGTCGCCGACTTTGAGAATCTTCTCGTCCACGAACTCCGCCTCTTCAGTGTAGAGGGTCTGTTTCTCGGATTTCCGGAGGCTTTCCTTTATATCGTCCGACTCGCCGTGAACCTTGTCGTTCACTTCTTCAATTACAGATTCGAAGTCGATCGAGTCGACCTCGGCCTCGATGTGAAACTTCTCGGATTCTCTCACCTCCTCCACTATATCTGCGTGATGGATAAGCATCTTTGACGGTATACATCCCCGGTTCAGGCACGTTCCGCCCGGCCTTCCGGGCTCCACGACCGCAACTTTTTTTCCTCTTCTTGCGTAGGCCGATGCCACGTCAAGTCCCGATCCGGCGCCTATCACGATCAAGTCGTATTCTTGCATATCGAAGATTTGTCGGCTGCGTTATTTACTTTACCGGGTAACTCGTCGGAAACTTCTGGACCTGTTTAAACCTTTACAACCATTGCAGGATGTGCGACAGGAGTATTCCCGGGAGATGAGGGAGAACCTCCACAAGTGGGGCAAGGCCCGTAAAATAGTGGACGAAGAGAGGATAGAGACTGAAGTGGAGTCGGAGGACAGGTACCAGTTCCTTGTTTCCGGCGACACGGATGAATACACCGTAGGCGTAGATATAGACACGGGGGAAAGCTTCTGCCCGTGTCCCTTCCAGGGAGAGGTCTGCTCTCACCAGGTTGCGGCTCACCTCTGGCTGGCTGGAATCGGCGTGGAGGACGAGAGCTATGGCCCGCCGCAGGAATGATTATTTTAACGGAGACGGTTAATTAGTAAACCTATGCAGGAGTCAGTCGAACTAGGAAGGGTTCAGCAGAGGGTCGCTCAGGCCAAGGACCACGGCGAGAGAAGATTCAATCACCTGACAAACAACTTTTACTTAATGAGAGCTGCGCTCAGGTACTTCAAGGTGCAC
>JBDGRC010000102.1:0-4871 GCA_042218495.1 Candidatus Nanohaloarchaea archaeon
GTTTCAAATTTTTACTTGTTTTTTAGGATTACCGAAATTGCAAACTGCTAACCCAGAATAACCCTAGAAACCGCTGGCTGCCCGCAATTTACTGATTTTTCAATCGAATGGTTTTTGTCTCTGCTGATCCCAATTTTAGGTATGGCTGAGAGTCCTGATTATTTTGAGAAGCTAGTCCTTGATGAGGATGTTCCTGTGGTAATCGGCTACAAACTGGAAGGACGAGGTATAGAGGTTTTAAGCCATGAGATTAGTGCTTCGGATCGAGAAGTTCTTGGTTTTGCTGTTGAAAATGAAGTGCCTCTACTATCTAAAGATGAGGATTTTAGGACGCAAAATGAAATTTTGCTAGAAGCAGATTCATCGGAGAATCTGCTGAAAAGAGACCAGGAGTTTGAACATTTCGGTATTTTGATTGACAATCAGATGCATCTGCGTGACTGGAATCTGGTGGCCGATACTATCAAGGAGATGTTGGAGAATATTCCTAGAGAATCTCTGAAGGATAATGTCTGGCGTGTATCAGATTACTATGGCGTGTTTTAAGCTGTTACTGATGCCTGACCGTCTTTCTCATTTTTCATGTACTCGACTGCGGTCTCCACATCTTCGACCGTAATGCTCGGATACTGATCCGCTATTTCTTCCAGACTCATCTCTTTCAATGTGTATAGTTCGTAGAGTGTTCCTGCCCCTACTCTTGTACCCTTGACCCTTGGTTTGCCATGAAGCGTATCCTCTGTGGATACAATCTTAGACATAACCAGATTATGGAGCCAAAATGTTTTATCACTTACTGTTGACCTTGGATAAGGCACAGTTGTTCTACCTCTGTTGGGGTCGAGAAAGAACATTGAATAGAGGTTATAGTGGACCGGCCCCGTTTTGAAGCCCATGTTTAACATTTCCTCTCCGGTACTTGTTTCTCCTCTACTACCTTTATTAAGCATAGTGATGCTTATGAGCCCTACTATGTTCAAGAGAAAGATTCACCAATCTACCAATGGTCAATGGAGAATAACATCCCCTCCTCAAATCATTCGAGATCTTAAGATAGAACACGGAGAAGAACTAGAAATAAGACCGCTCAAGAGGGGAGTAGAGAACTTTGATATAGGAACGGTAGTGTTCGAATCTGTCACAGGCAAAGAATACTGCTATCCGTTTTTGTTCAAGTTCTTGTTCGATTTCGGAAAGTTTACGTTTCAAGGCGTGTAGTTTGGTCCTGTTGTCGGCCCTGCTAAAACTCCGCATTCTCTAATTAGTGTGAGCATTCCTTCTAATGCGGCTTTTGAGTCTATTACTGCTCACACGCTCGGAGTTCAACCAGATTTCGATTCTTGTGCAGAAGAAGTATTTGCACAAGAATAGATGATTTTATTTTGCAAAGCCCGTACCGGGAAAGAATATATAAATGTTACCACACAATAACAACATATGACACAAGACCCTTCCACCACACGTCGAGGATTTTTGAGCGCTGCAGGAACAGGAGCAGTCGCAGGACTGGCCGGATGCAGTTCCAACAGCAGCAAAGAGGAAAAGGAACCCGCCCAGGAGCAGGATCCGACCGGCGAGAACCTTCGTCGGGCCGCCGTGGCCGAGAATCAAGTTGACGAATACGTCAGCAGCGAAGAAGAACTGCTTGACGCGGAGCTCACGGTCTCAAAAATTGATAGCTTCGATATATCCGCGGCCAACAGTAACCAGGTTACTCAGGATGCGTACGAGGTCAGCGTGGACGTGGAAACCGATGGCAAGCTCTCCGAGCAGGAGTCCATGGAGTACATCTCGGAGATAATCAGAGAAGCAGCCGACTTCAACCATGGAGGACTTTCAAGCGAGTTCCACGACCCCAGCAGTTCGACCCCGAGCGAACAGGCGGTCTACAAGCTCGATGTCAACCTTGTTTCGGACGGCGAGGAGTACGCGTCAGCCAGCTACGGAGGCGAGACCCCATTGCAAACCGGAGACCTTGACGAGCTGGGCAACGAGTTGATGGGCGAAGGATCCATCGAAGACGTCGTCGAACAGGCCTACTCGGAGGCCGCCGGCAGGTAGCGGTCTCAGTAGTTCTTGGCGAAGTAGGCCCACCGCTCGGCCTCCTCGCCACAGACCGCGCACTCGCCGTCTATATCTTCGTTTTCTTCCTGTACCGTGGCGGGCGACGAGTCCTCGCGGAACGGCAGTACCACGATCTCCGCGGAAACCTCGTCCTTTACCTCTTCCTCGCAGTCTTCCTCGCCGCACCAGCGAGCCTTCACGTAGCCACGGCTCCTTCCGATCGTGGCGAGTATCTCGTTCTTCGAATCGGCTTCCCTGATGTTCTCCTCCCGGTACTCCTCGAGCTCGGCGTACAGGACGTCCTGAATGCTCTCCAGCCTGTCGGGTACCGACCTGAGGAACTCCTTCCTGTCGACGCCGACCTCCTTCTCTCCGGAGTCGCGCCTGACAACCGTGACGGAGTCTTCCTCCAGCTCGTCGGGCCCGACCTCCACTCGGAGAGGAACGCCTTTCAGCTCCCACTCGTTGAACTTGAATCCCGGCGTTCTGTGGTCGCGGTCGTCCAGCTCTACGCGCACATCCGGCTGACATCCACATCCCTTCGACCTCTCGACCTGCCTAGAGACCTCCTCCGCGTACTCAAGGACCTCCTCTCGGCTCTCCTCCTGGTAGATGGGAACCACGACAACCTGGACGGGCGCGATCCTCGGCGGAAGCCTGAGTCCGTCGCTGTCGCCGTGCGCCAGAACAAGCGCTCCAAGCACCCTGGTCGAGAGCCCCCATGAAGTGGTGTGAGCGGTCCTCTTCTCTCCGTTCTCGTCCTCGAAATCGACCCCGAACGCCTCCGCAAAGTGCTGTCCCAGGTGGTGGGATGTCCCTGACTGGATCGATCGGCCGTCCGGCATCAGGGTCTCGATAGTTGTCGTGTACCTGGCTCCCGGGAACTTGTCGTGCTCCGGCTTGAATCCCAGTATCGAGGGAATCGCCAGGTCCTCCTCTATTATCTCCCTGTACTGTTCCAGCCTCGTCATGACCTCTTCCTCGGCGGACTCCGACGTCTCGTGCGCGGTGTGGCCCTCCTGCCAGAGGAACTCACGGGTCCTCAGGAACGGCCTGGTGTCCGAGACCTCCCATCTCACGACGTTCGCCCACTGATTCAGCCTCAATGGAAGCTGCCGGTGGCTCCTGAGCTCGTCCGACATATACTCTGTTATGATCGACTCCGAAGTGGGGCGGACCGCGAGGCGTTCGTCCTGGTCCTTCTCCTCGTCCTGCTCCAGCCAGGCCACCTCGAGGTCGAACCCCTCCACGATCTCGGACTCCTTCTGCAGGAGCTCCTCGGGGATGAAGAGAGGGAAGTAGGCGTTTTCGACTCCGGTCGATCTGAACTTCCGGTCCAGCTTCTCCCTGATGTTCTCCCAGAGCTTCATCCCGTACGGCTTGACTATCATGCATCCCTTTATCGGCGAGTAGTCCGCGAGACCCGCCTTCCGGACTACCTCCGCGTACCACTCGTGAACGTCCTGATCCTTGTCTACCGTCACACCCAGCTCCTGGCTCATGAAACATTAACTTCGAGAAATCTTTTTGACTCCTTCGAGCTAGCCTGTTCATGACCCTAAGCCTGTTAACTTGAGGAAACTTAACTTAGGCGTGACAGAGAACTGCGGGGAGTGTGGGAAGAAGTTCGGTTCGATGGAAACCCTCAGGGAGCACCACGAGGTGGAGCACCCGGGAAAGGAGCTCGAGGTAGAGGAAGAGACTTACGGCCTCAGCGAGCTTGTTCCGGAGAGAAACTTCACGACCGGTATCTTCTTCGGTGTCCTGCTCGTGGTCGCGGCTTTCGGAACCGCAGAGGCCTACTCCTCCCTGACATCGGATCCGGTTGAGATCACCGTCGTCACCTGCGGCAACTGCAGCTACGAGCGTTTCAAGGTCGCAACCGACAGGCTGTTCGACGTCAGGTACACCGAAGTAAACTACAAGTCCCGGAAGGGACAGGAGCTGATCGAGAAGTACGAAATCAACTACGTTCCGGGTTTCGTGTTCGAGAAGGAAGTGGAGGAGAGGGATAACGTTTCAAGGGTCAGGAACGCCCTCGTGGAGTTCGAGGACGCATACGTCATGTCCGACAGGAGGAACAGGGCAGCCCAGAGGTTCTCGAAAGGCTTCTCGATCAGGTGAAAAGCAGGTAGCCGGCCGCGGTCGCCGCAGCGGCAAGCACCTGGACGAAGGTGATTCCGGGCACCTCGTTCGGATCGTCCGGCCCACCGGCCGAAGCCGCGGCCGAAGGATCCACCACGTCAACGCTCGTGGAGTCGCTTCCCTCCAGGTCCGAGAACCTGGAGACAGCCTCCACGGTTACCTTGCCGTCGTTCCCGGACTGCCTTCCTGTCGTAGACACGGAGACCGTCTCCGATCCCTGCGCGTCCACGGTAACAGTTATCGTGTCCCTCTGGTTCGACTGGAACTCTGTCACCATCCCGCTCTCGATCGACGCCTCGAACGTCTGCTGCCTCTGCGTCGGGTTGATTATGCTGAAGTCCACCAGCTTGCTGTCTCCCGCGGTGATCTCGACGTCGGACTTCTCCGCCACCACCGGCCACTGATCGTACCACGTGCCGGCGAAGCAACGGATCGCCTTCGTGCGGTCTCCGAGGTTGAACTTGACCTTGTCGCCCGGCTGGTATACCTTGTATCCGTCGGTTCCCGTCTGCGCGTTGGGAATGCTCCCGTCCAGTACGCACGCCTGAGGCTTGCTGGAGACCCCTCTCACGTTCTGATTGTCACTGCAAAGGTTCGAGTTGCACTCCTGCGTGATAAAGTACTCGCTCTCGTCGTCGCCCGCACAGAAGCCTCTCGTCGCT
>JBDGRC010000103.1:0-8978 GCA_042218495.1 Candidatus Nanohaloarchaea archaeon
ATATAACGAGTGAGATACTTGTGGACGTACACGCTGTAGTTTGCCTCCATTCCGGCTAGCTCCGGCTCGTTGTAGATGAAAACAGCTTTCCCGGCCAGTTCATCCAGCTTCTCCGCGAAGGTCTTCACTGGCTCGCCCTCGGTCTTCGAAGACTTCCCGTAGGGCAGATCCGTGACCACGGCTGCTGGCTCATTCTCGAACTCCCCCGAGATCGAGCCTATGCCGCAACATCTTATATCGTGGACTATCACGCCGTACTCCTCGAGGTTCTTCCTGGCGCCCTCCACCATCTTCTCCTGGAGGTCAGCCCCCAGGACTCCTACCCCGCAGAGACCCGCCTCAATCAGTATCCCTCCTGTCCCGCAGAAAGGATCGAGCACCGCGTCACCAGGTCTCACGCCAGACAAGTTGACGAGCACCCTGGCAAGCACCGGATCAAGGGAGATAGGGGATGAAAACGGTCTCTCCTGGTTGCTGCGTTTTTCATAGAGACCTCTGTCGATGTCCTCGAGTACCCTGCCCAGGTAGATCTTTCCGTCTGTCACATAGGCCTTCAGTATTTCATCGGGGTTCTCCAGATCCACCTCGCTTTCCCGTGTAGAAAGCTCCTTGCCCAACCTCTCCTCAAGCCCCGCGGTCTCCACGTCCTCAGACGCAGACTCGGTCCTGACACGGAAGCTTTCCTCGACCCTGTGATCTATATCCCCGGGGTTATCCGCAACTTCGATCAGCTCCGAGACCTCGTGAACCAGCGCAAGCCGCCTTAACTGACCTTCAGGCGGCTCGGATTCAGAAAATACCAGTCTGCCGTCTCTTTCAACAGTTTCGTGGATCTCCTGAGATTCGAGAAAACCCTCGACCTCTGCCTCGGCCAGAGCCAGGTTTTCACCGGCCAGGCGGTAGATGTAGGTCATTTGTTGTCTCCACCCTCCAGAAGATTCAGGGAGCCGTATCCCAGGAGAATTCCGGGCCAGTAAGTCGTCAGCCTGAACACGATAGCCACCGAAAGTCCCGTGGCGAACGAAACCGGCAGGAAAACCGATATAAGGGATGCCATCGCCGCCTCAAAGGTGCCGCTGCCTCCCGGAGTGGGGGAAAAGTTCGCGAGCCCGCTCAGAGCTATTATGAAGTACAGCGGGGTGAAGTCCGGAGAGTGACCGAACGAAAGCAGGACAAAAAACAGACAGAGTATCTGTGATAAGTGTCCCAGGTGAGAGACAGCCGCAACCTTCATCAGATGCCGGGGATTCTCTCCTACAGTCCTGAAAGACCTCTGGACCTCTTCCAGTCGTTCCTCCGCAGATTCAACGTACTTCTCACCTCTCCCCAGTGCTCCGGACACAGCCCTCATTACACCCACCACCAGGGTCTCGATCTTCTGGGCCTCGAACCAGAGCAGGTACACGGCAGCTCCTCCAACTACCGTCGTCAGCAGGGCGATGTAGAGCGTCTGGACCACCACCTGGTTCATAGAGCCGAAAGCCAGGAGGTAGAAAGCTCCTCCGATGACGAAAGTGAATATGGGAACAGCGTTTACGATGTCAGCGGACAGCACGGTTGAGAAAGCCTTCTCGTAGCTCGACTCGGTGTTTCTGGATATGAGGTACGCCATAACCGGCTCCCCGCCAAACTGACCGAGAGGGGTCACGGCGTTCATAAAGCTTCCCGCCATGAAAACTTTGAGAGACCGAACGTACGGTATTTGCAGGTTCATCGTGTCAAAAAAGCTGTACCAGACGTAGGCCCAGATTGGAAAGACCGAAAGACCCAGTAGAAGCGCGAGAGCCAGGTAAAGAAGCTCCGCCCTCTGGATCGCCTCCAGGAACTTCGACACGTCTGCCAGGTAGATCATTCCTCCTATTATCAGGGTTGATACCCCGAACCATAGCAGTTTGTAAATTCGGGAGTTCATCGGATCGCTACAGTTCATGTTAGAGACACGTCTCTTTTTAGAACTGGGCGCAAAATCTTATTTTCATGATAGGAAAGCTGGCTGCCGGAGCCACTGAAAGATACCCTTTCGGTGCGGACGACTTCATCCAGCAGCTGATAGGGAGTGCGATACTGTCTTCACCGTTACTCTTCACGGAAGAAGTCTGGATGATAGCTGGCAACACGTCCTACATCCAGTCGGCGGCTACCGTCGGCATCACAGCCATGATCGGCCACGGTATACTTTACGTAGCTAGCGGCAAGAGAGACTTCGAGACGGAGAGAAAGTTTCTGGGAATAACCTACAGGTACATATCGCTGATGACAGTCTCCTTCGGAAGCATATTGACCATACTTGCGCTAACAGCCACAGCAGAAACCTTCAACGCGGGAGCAGGTCAGACGCTGAGAGTTGTCTCTCTCCTCTCGTTCTTCTCCATGATAGGAGCAGCGACGGCGGATGATCTGATATGAGGGTCAGCCACTACTTCGAATGGGAGGACTCAGTGACCGGCGGTCAGAGCCAGTCGGTGAATAACCAGAGGAAGATCCTGGACAGCAGGGGAATTGATTACACCACGGAGCCGGACCTCAGCGCCGACATCCTCCATCTCAACAATATGGGGCCTCGATCTCTCTACTACGCACGCAGGTCAGCAAAGAGAGATACGAAGGTCGTCATACACAGCCATCAGACCGCCGAGGACTTCAGGAACAGCTTCGCCTTCTCGAACCTGCTTTCAAAACCAATGCGGCCCTACCTGAGTTACGCGTACTCTCTCGCGGACAGGATAGTCTGCCCGTCGGAACACAACCGCGACGTGATGGAGATGTACACGGAAGCTCCCAAAACCGTCATCAGTAACGGGTACGACCCGGCAAAGCTGGAAGGACACGACGACCCTCTGAGAGAGGAGTACCTGGAGCGCTACGACCTCAACCCTCCGGTGGTTTTCATGGTCGGCCACGTCCTGGAGAGAAAGGGTATCGACGCATTCATAGGAGCAGCGGAAGAGAACCCGGGGATCGACTTCGCGTGGTTTGGCTTCATAAACCCGACAGGCGACAGGCTCGGAAAGCTACTACAGAAGAGATCGGTGAGGAAGAAGATCGAGAGCTCTCCGGAAAACTGCAGGTTCACGGGATATGTGGACGACATCGGAGGCGCTTTCGCGGCAGGAGACATTTTCTTCTTCCCGACAAAGAACGAGAACGAGGGCATGGCCCTCCTGGAGTCCATGCACTGCGGGAAACCCTGCGTCCTGCGGAACATAGAGACCTTCGACTGGCTTGAGGACGGAAGGGACTGCCTGAAAGCAGGACCCGAAGAGTTCTCCGGCGCAATCGAAAAGCTGGCCGGTGATGAAAACCTCAGGGATAAACTTGGTAAACAGGCAAAATCCCGGAGCGAGGAGTTCACCCTGGAGAAAGTCGGAGACGACCTGATCGAGCTCTACCGGGAGCTGGTTTAAAACCGTTGCAGCGGGGATCGAAATATGCGGGTAGGCTTCTTCACGGGCACGTACTTCCCTCGTAAGGACGGTGTATGCTATACTGTTAAGACCTGGAAGAGAGAGCTCGAGAAGAGAGGACACGAGGTTTACGTGATCTATCCGGGGGTCGAAGGTTACGATCCGGACGAGAACGAGATTCCAGTGGCCTCGATCCCAGATCCCTGGTACTACGGTCACAGGATGCCGACCCCTATCGGGACCAGGAAGTTCCCTGAACTGGACATCGTGCACTGCCACTCCCCTGGTTCTCTCGGGCTTCTGGGAAGATACTATGCCTGGAGGAAGGGAATTCCCTCGGTTTTCAGCTTCCACACACCTCTCGAGGAGTACATAGAGGGATTTGTTGGTGACAACGTCTTCTCACGGCTCCTGAAGAGGCTATTCGTGGCCGCCGACGAGAAGTACCTGGAAACTTTCGACGTCGTAACGGCGAACACGGAGATAATAAGGAACAGGAACATCGATCCGGAGCCGCTGCCTGTCGGAATCGACGAGGGCTTCTTCCGACCACGGGACTCCGATCTACTGGGCGATATGGATCTGGAGAGACCGGTAGCCGGCTACTCGGGGAGGCTGAGCGACGAGAAAAATATCGGGAGGACTCTGGAAATGGCCGAGGAGTTCCCTGGAACGGTTATGATCGTCGGAAACGGCCACAGCGAAAGCAAGCTGAAGGAAAAAGCGGGGGAAAACGTGGTCTTCATGGACTACCTGCCCAGGGAGGATCTGCCAAAGTTCTACTCCGAGATCGACGTCTTCGTTCACTCCTCCACCGGAGACACTTTCAGCATAACATCCGTGGAAGCGAACGCGTGCGGAACACCGGTGGTCGCCCCGGAAGTACACCCGTTCGACAGAATTATAGAGGAGGAAAACGGCAGACTGTACAGACTTGATGACACCCGGGAGATGCTCGAAAAAACACTCGAGGCGGTCGACTCCGATCTCAACCCGAGAGAGGTCGCTAAGAAGTACTCTGTGGAGGAAACCATCGAAAGACTGGAGCGGATCTACGGAGGACTGAGTGATGGGAACTGACAACGTCGACGTATTCAGGAAGATAGTTTTCAGCCTTCCGGAGACCAGGGTGACTGCGGGAGCCATTCTGGCGGCGGGAGCTGCCTCCGGAGGAGCAGCCTACGCTGCGCTGAAAGCTTTCTCCAGTAACCTGATGAACGTGTCCGGCATAGGGCCAGAGGCGATCCCTGTCATCGGAGCGCTTTTCATAGTTCCGACCCTGATCTCGGGAGAAGTTCTGCCCCGCGTACTTCCGGACTACCCGAGGAAATGGAGCTACTTCCTGGGACTGTCGAACCAGATATTGCTTTTCATCTACGCGCTGATATTCACGGGAGCAAACACGGTACCGAGGGCCTGGCAGGTATTCTGGCTCGCCCTGGCGACCGTCTTTACCGCGAACCTGCTGGTTCTGACCCTGACCCTGGGCTACAAGAACATAAGAAGGGTGACCGCCTCGAGCATGGTTCAACCGACAGCCGTTGCCGCGCTCTTCCAACTGACCGCGGCAGGAATGATGACATTTCCACCAAACTTCTACACTAGCACCCTGGCCTCGATCGGATTCGCGTGCTTAATGCTTCTGGTGGCGTTCGGAGCCGTCGAGTACCTTCTGAGAGCAAACGTCGAGGGAATATCCGTTGTCGGACTGACCTCGGGGCTTCTGCAGAAGAGACAGGAGAGTCTCGACCTGGGACATCCCAGCAAGGTAGAGGTGCAGACCCTCGAGCTGGAGAACGAGCATGGAGAGGCAGAGATCCTGGCTCCATGGATACACCCCGGGCCCCTGGAAGGCTTCGGTGGAGGAAAGGTGACCGGCAAGATCATAGAAAGTCTCAATCAGAGCGGAGAGGGCTTCTTCCTCCATGTTCCATCCACCCACAAGTCGGACCCCGCCAGCCCGGACTGCCACAGAAAAATTCTGGACGCCGCCAATGAGCCCGAGAGGAACGGAAAGGCGTCCAGGATGATCTCCAGAGAGTACGAAGATGTGACCTTCCACGGCAGGAGGATAGATGGAAAGAAGATGGTGTTCCTGGATACCAACGAGGAGTCGGACCTTGACGACTACGAGGTATCGATATTCAGGGAGGTGATCGATCTCGAGGAAGTAATGCTTGTTGACCTACACAACCACGAGTACGGAAGTCCGGCCAGAGAGGCATGGTACGGCACAGAGGAATGCAGGAGGCTGAGAGACAGTCTGGAAGACTTTCTCGAAAGGCTTGACGGAGAGGAACTCCACGGTTACAGAGCCGGATTCAAGTCATCGACCGATGGAACACCAAGTTTCGCGCTCGTCGAGAGGGTTGGCGGACAGGAAACCCTCATATTCGGAATAGAAGGCAACGAGGCAACGCAGGAGATCCGTAAACTCGAGGAGGAGTACTCTGACGATTACGACCGCGCGCTCGCTTTCACGACGGACACCCACAGATCAATCCACCAGATGAGCTCGAAGACCCAGTGCGATCCCGAAAAGGTACGAGGAACAGTAAGAAGCGCTTCAGAGACAGTTTCAGAGTCAAGAGCCGGCTTCTCCGTCTCGAAGACCGAGCCAATAAGGCTGCTGAAGGAGGACTACCTGGGTCTGGTCTTCAGCATCAACATCCTGGTCAGGCTCATACCTCTATCGCTGGTGCTGGCCTACCTGCTACTGATCGTCTGGATCTTCTAACGCCGGTTCGGTTTTAACTGTTGAAGAGAGTCGTGTAGTATGCCATCCGAAGAGCAGGTAAGAGAGGCGCTGAAGGACGTGACAGACCCGGAGCTGGATATCAACATCGTGGATCTCGGGCTGGTCTACGAGGTGGATGTCGAGGGCGACAGGACAGAAATACTCATGACTCTCACGACGCCAGGATGTCCCCTGCACGGCGTTTTCGACGAACTCGTGAGACAGGAGGTAGGGGGCGTCCAGGGGATCAACGAGGTCGATGTGGAGCTGACGTTCGAGCCCAGGTGGAGCCCGGAGAAGATGAGCGACAAGGCGAGAGACGAGCTTGGGAACGTCCCCGGGATGCAGATGTTCTGATGAGCGTAGATAAAGCCATAGAAAGCCTCGAAGAGGGAGACAGGATACTTTTCAACGACAAGAAACAGCCGCTTGAAGTCATTGACAGGGAAGCGGAACAGTTAGAGGCGACGGGCCCGCAGGGAGGAGTTTACTACATCTACACGGACGGTGACGCTCTCCTTGTGTCAAAGGACGAGTCGAAGAGGTACTCGTCGCTCGTAGAGAACCTCAGGAAGACCGGTAGATGGAAAGAGACCGAGAACGGCTGGAAACACTCCAGGACCGGAGCAATGATACGGCTTGAAGAATCGGAAACAGGAACCTGGACCATCGAGACCGAGGGGCTTGAATCGGAGATAGAACAGCCGGGAATGGGCTACCTTGACAGAGAGAAAGCGGTCGAGGACGTGGAGGACTTCATCGAGGACTACCCCGAGGGCTAATCGGTGAGCTCCTCGAGTACACCGGGAAAGTCTGACCCCTCTATCTGGCGCAGACCGAACTCGCCGGCCCATCTCAGAACACCCCTGTCCTCCGATACAACGGCGGCATCAAGCTCCCTGCCGAGCAACAGGAGATCCAGGTCCTCCCTGGAGTCCAGTATCCCCTTCCTCAACGCCTCCTTATAGTCGTCTCTGAGGTCGCTGATCACCACGTCGGACTTGTCGTAGTGCTCGTGGTCCGGGTCCTCTTCCATCTCCTCGACCTCCCTTACCGCCTTCTCGGATAGGCGGAGACCTCTGTCCACCCTCTCCCTCATCTCATCTATGAACTCGTGGAGGAACTCTCCGGAAACGTTCACCTCATAACGGGCCGGATCACGTTTCCTGACCCGGGCGTTCAGCTTCTTGATAGTTGCATCGCTCACGCTGCCCTCGAGGATTTCCCGAAGCTCCTCGAACGTGGAAGACGGCATGTAGAAACGGTGTCCGCGGCCCTCAGCAGTTTCAAACAGATCAAGGATTCTCTCGACTGCCTCAGCCATCGATTCGCCTTCCTTCCTGGCGCCCTCCGTCATGAAAGCCGACGTGTCAACGACGAACTTTTCCTCGCTCATATCACAGACCCTGGGGAGTTAAACTTTAGACTGTCGGTCCTTCGAAGGTTGTTCCAGATCAGATGTGAGTCTCGAGCGGATTTAGTCAAACAGAAACAGAGAGCAGAAACCGATTCTTTCTTCCGAACACACGGAAATCATCCGACTAGCAGAACCCGGATTTGAACCGATATTCGGGCATATGCAATTGGAAGTTTCTGGAATTGATTGAGTATAGTTTCATCAACCGCTAGATTTATTACCATCGTGCTACCATGGAGTTCATAGGTGAAACAATTATGGCTTCGGTATCAGTCAAACTGCCAGACAATTTGAAGAAGCAGATAGAGGAAAGAACGGAGGAAGAAGGGTACATGAATACTTCCGAGTATATCCGGCAGGCTGTAAGAGAGAAGGTCAAGGAAGAAACACAACTATATCCTGACGAACTCAAAAGGCTCATTAAGCAGGGCCAAAAACCTGAAGAAGGAGAGAATCACAGTCTTGAAGAAGTGAAAGAAGAGTTCCGGTAACTGATGGAAGTAATTGTGAAGGAAGAAGCTCGCCAAGACTTGGCCGAGTTAGATGAAGAACTTAGAAATAGAATTCTAGACCAGGTAGAGAAACTAGAGAAAAACGCAACGCCCGACAAATCAACATTCATAGAAATCGGCGACATGGAGCTCTTCCGGCTGAAATTACAGAAAGAAGACAGAAACTCCAAACTCAACCACCGCATATTCTACCAAATTAAAGAAAACAAAGTCTACATCAGAGGAATTTTTCATCGTCAGAAAGGATACGGGACGGAAACTGAGAAAGAGTTGGAAGAGCGGATTTAAATCGGAATCAAGGCAAATCCCTGAGAAGTTTTCGGAATCCAAAATTTCCTATTTTAGAATTATTCAACCCATTCTTCTAATGAATTGATTTTACGGTTAGATGGTGAGCCAATCCATATATGGTAATCTGGAATATCTTCGGTAACCGTAGAATTTGCAGCTACTACGGTATTTTTACCAATTTTTATCCCTGGCAAGATTGTCGCGCCAGCTCCTACAATGGAGTTTTCCCCAATTTTGATTTCTTTGAAGACGTCATTTCTATGTTCCATGCCTTCTTTTGTCAGATTATGGGATACTCCAACCACATTAGAATTCGGTCCAAACTATACCTTTTCTCCGACCTCAACATTTTCTAAATAGGTTCCAGAATTAACATCGACATCCTTCCCTATCTTGCACTTCTTAATAGTCGATCTCTCATAAATCCGAGAACCTTTACTGATGGAGGAGTCATGGATTGTGGCATACTCTCTCACTTCAACCTCTTCTAAATCTGAATTCTCTACTCTGGCGTCCGAATCAATCATACATGTTAACTGCCCAATCATAATCAAAAATTCTCCGGCAGTTTCGGCATCCGTACAAAATCCAGAGAAATGCAATTGGCAGGACCCGGA
>JBDGRC010000104.1:0-2953 GCA_042218495.1 Candidatus Nanohaloarchaea archaeon
GTCTCTTCGCCACCTTAGTATTATCGCGCACCCCCTTCAAACACCGGGCAAGCAGGCTTTCGGCCTGAGCAATAACACTAGACCAGAAAAGACAGACACAACTCCCAGGACAAGTGATTAAAAACACAACTGACAATTCATAGCTAATAACATGGTAGATCTACGCTGGGACGGAAACGACTTCAGGAACGAACAAAGCTCATCTGGATCTACAGCAGATCTGGTTTCTCACTCAGGAAAACTACAGCAGGGTTACAAGCATGGTTCATTGACGAGAGGGCTCGTAGCATACTATCCGATGGACGAGGGCGAGGGCGAAGTCCTCCACGACGGGGCGCTCGACAACCTCGGCCAGATCAACGGCGCGTCCTGGAATGGGAGCGGGCAGGTCGGGAGTAACTCGCTGAGTTTCGACGGGACTGATGACTATGTGTCTGTACCAAACCTTGGATTTGGTAGCGGTGGGGACTTCACGATAGCCGGATGGGTAAAGCCAGATGGATCAAGTCAGTATGTGTACGGCAGGTATGATGGAAGCGGCGACATTCTTCAACTTTATGCAGACCCATCTAACGACCTTGTACAGTTTTCCGCAGGCCATGTAGGTGGTAATAGGATCACTGTCGAACCGTCAATCTCGATTGGAAACAGCTGGTATCATTTAACAGCAGTGTTCGATTCTTCAAGGCCATCTGCTACCGTATATGTTGACGGAGTTGATGAGTCGTCTGCAAGTTCAAGTGTAGACGATTTCTCAACAACAGGCAATGCATGGATCGGTGGGCGGAGTGATGGAGTCAACGGAAGCGGCCTCGTCGACAACGTTGCCATCTACGACCGCGCCCTCTCACAACCAGAGATCCAGGCGCTCTACAACCGTTCCCAGCCCTCAGGAACACAGGTAACCGAGAAAAAGGTTCCAAGCCAGGACCAGGGCGGAGTATCACGCTACAAGTTCAACGGCGACGTGACGGATTCCTGGGGAAGCAACGACGGAACGGATAATACAAGCGTATCTCCGGCTTATGAAACGGGCGTATATGGACAGGCAAAGAACTTTGACGGCACAGATGATTACGTGTCTTTGCCTGTAATCGGGCTCGGTTCTAAAGAAACTTTTACCATTTCTGCCTGGTTTAACACTGACAGTTCGGGAATTTATCAGAATATTTTTGCAGAGAGCGATCAATCCGGAAGCAATGCAAGAATCTCATCTAATATTTCAAGCAACGACAAACTTCGTATAAGAATCACTAATGATTCGGGAACGACCACAGATATTAGAGCAGGTTCTGTATCTTCAAATACATGGAATCTATACACAGCCACGTCCGATGGTTCTACAGTAAGGATTTTTAAGGACGGTAAACAGGTGGCCTTCGGATCATGGCCTGGAGGTAGTTACTCAAACATTGACTGGAGCGCCATAGGAAGATTGAAGGCAGGTGGCGGATTTGGAAATGAATTCAGTGGAAAAATTGACGATGTGAGAATCTACAACACCGCTCTAACACCTCAACAGGTAGAAAAACTATACCACAAAGGCGCATACAGAATACCCAGAGAAAGCACCTTACAGTAGATTCTATTCCCTTCAAAAACCTTCGAACGACACCTCATCTTCTCCGTTCCTGTCTGCCTCTCGTCCCGCCCTCAACAATTTTTCCAGTGCCGCTCTACAGTCTCCGCTGTTCTCAGCGACCTTTTCAGCGATTTTCTCCATGACTTCGTCGGGTACTGTTCCGGGTTTGAAGGCTTGTTCGACCCGTTTTTCCAGTATTTCCTGTAGCTGCGGTGCATTGTAGGAGTTGAACTGGAGTGTCTGGCAGTTCAAACGGCTCTGGCTGCGTGGATCTAGCTGGACTTTCGAAGGCGGTTGATTCGACACCATCACGATTCCCAGCGGGTTCTCCGCTTCTTCATTCAGCATTTGCAGGTCGTAGATGATCTCCGTCTTCTCTTCCAACTGGTCGAACTCGTCGATGGCTACAGCGACACCCCTGTTCTTGTCCAGCCACTCTTCGAGTTTGGAGAGCAGTTCGTCGACTGGTTTTCCTTTCCGCGGTGCAGGATATCCGAGCTGGATCAATAGCTCCGTCAGAAGCGAGGGCCGGGTGTTGTACTGCCAGGCGTTAATGTAGACTGACTTCGCTCGTGTATCATCTTCTAACCGGTCGAAGACGTGTTTGACGCAGGTCGTCTTCCCGACTCCCGCCGGACCGTACACCAGCAGGTTCTCCGGTGACTTTCTCCGGGTTAATGGCTTCACTGCATCTACGATCCTCTGGATCTCAGTATCTCTACCCACCGGCTCTTCCGGCTCGTAGTTCGTCGTCAAGTAGGTTTCCGACCGTAGAACTCCCCCGCTGCTGTTCGAATCTTGGAACACTGAGTGTATCTCCCCCGCGTCCATTCTTCAGGTCAGGAAGTTTCAAAAACCGGTCGCGGGGAGGCATTTCACTTGCATCTACCTATTCCGCGGAACCACCCGCGAGCGAGTTATAACTAGATACCTCGACACTTGTTCTCGTGAGTCCTCATCTGAAATCTGCTGCCGGTAAAACCCCGTAACCTCCACTCTTGCAGAATCCCATCATGGCAGAACAACCACTGAAAGACCCGACACCATTGAAACACAACTACCTACCCAAGAAAACCGTAGACCGAGAACAGGAACAGGAAGATCTAGAAGAAGCGTTCTCAAAGCCCGGTACCTCACAGAACCTGTTCATCCACGGCCCGAGAGGCACAGGTAAAACCCACATAACCCACCTCGTGCTCGAAGAAGCGGACAACAAGACCAAGAAGTGCTACGTTCCCTGTACCCGGCACGACACTCAGTACAAGGCCCTGAAACACATTTATCGAGTCCTCACTGATGAGCAGATCGAGGACGGTTACCACACCTCGGATCTACAGAGAAAGGTCGTGGAGAAGACCAAAGCACTCGACA
>JBDGRC010000105.1:0-3252 GCA_042218495.1 Candidatus Nanohaloarchaea archaeon
CGATAAAACTCGATGAGAACAAGCTCAACGCCCTCCACGCTTCGTCGCTGGGCTCTGTTGTTCTCGTGAGGGCGGCCGGCGAGTCTCAGGTAAACATTGTCTACGAGGGCGCAGAGACACACTGCCACGTTCTGGTCGAGGCGGAGGAGAGCGTCGAGCTTGAATTAACGGAGGAGTTCCGGAACTCCGGAATGCTGACTTCGACGACGGAGATCTACGTCGGCGAGAACGCAACGGTCGACTACGGCGCGGTCGAGTCATCTGACTCTGAATTCACTTACTGTCGCCGGAAAGCCATTGTTGAGGACTATGGAGCCATCAACTGGCTGAACGCGCAGTTCGATGGCAACCTGAAACGTACGAAGATCGAGAGCGTCCTGAGAGGCAACGGCAGCGAGACGGAGAAGCTCGCGCTGTGGTATCCGACTGGCGAGCAACATAACGACATCTCCATGCACGCGTACCACCGCGGAGAGAACACTCGGTGCCAGATGGACTCGAGAGCGGTCGTCGACGACGAGGCCAGGAGCGTCTATGAGGGGAAACAGCACGTCGGTGGAAGTGCGGACGACACGCAGAGCTTCCAGGACGAGAACGTCCTCATGCTCAGCGAGAGCTCCGAGGTGGATGCCTCGCCCAAGCTGATGATCGAGGACCCGAACGTCGAAGCGTCGCACGCCGCTTCGGCCGGAAACCTCCCGGAGAAGGAGCTGCACTACATGCAGAGCCGCGGTCTCTCCGAGGAACAGGCCCGTAGACTGATCGTAAGCGGCTACTTCGAGCCTGTTCTGGAAAAGGTGGAGATAGCCTATTTGAAGCAGAGGATCAGGAGCCGGATTCAAGAGAAACTGGGAGGTTAGTGTACCTCCTGATTCTAGCCGGTTCTTAAGACTGGGTCCTTTTAGAATATTCATGGTTCTTGGCAAAATCTTCTCTGCGCTAGAGGGCATTTTCAGGTCCAAGGAAGAACTCGACCTGACCGGGGGTCCGGTGAAGAAGAACCTTTTCTACCTATCGCTTCCGGTTGTAATGATCAATTTGCTCCAGACGGCCTACAATCTGGCTGACACTTTCTGGCTGGGCCAGTTCAGCCAGACGGCTCTCGAGGCAATCACCTTCGCGTTTCCGCTGATATTTCTTCTGGTCTCGTTCGGCCTCGGCATATCCGTGGCGGGAAGCGTACTGGTGGCGCAGCTGGAGGGTAGCGGAAAGAAGGACAGGAGGAACTACGCTGCCTCCCAGACCCTGGCGTTCGCAGCCATCGGATCCCTGGTTCTGGGGGGTCTGGGCTACTTCTTCATTGGAGAGATAGTTGGAATGATGGGTGCTTCGGGAGCAACGGCCACAGCAGCCACTAACTACCTGGAAATCGTCTCTCTGGGCATCTTCGCGTTCTTCGGTTTCATAGTCTTCCAGTCTCTCATGAGGGGTTACGGCGACACTTTAACTCCCATGGTGCTGATGTTCGGGACCGTTGTACTGAACGTCGTACTCGACCCTGTGATGATATTCGGCTGGGGGCCCTTCCCGAGGATGGGCGTGACTGGAGCGGCTTACGCCACGATATTCTCCCGGATGCTGGCCCTGTCGATCGGGCTCTGGATGCTCTTCACCGGCCGGAGGGGAATCCAGGTCTCCTTGGAGGATATGCGGCCGGATATGAAGTTCTTCAGGAAGATGCTGGCGATAGGAGTGCCTGCTTCGATCGAGGGCGGAGGCCGTGCAACCTCGGTCAACCTGCTGGTTGCGATAGTCGGGATATTCTTCTCCGGTACGGTTGTCGCGGGGTATGGGATCGGTGTGAGGATCTTCTCCATGGTATTCCTCCCGGCTACCGCCGTCGGCCGCGCGGTGGAGTCCATGACAGGACAGAACATCGGCGCCGGAGAGTTCGACCGCGCCGCCAGGACGGCGAGAGCAGGCGCCCTGTACAGCTTCCTTTTGCTGGAGGCTCTTGGGGTGCTCACCTTCCTGTTCGCTGAGCCGATAGCGTCAGTTTTCACGACTGAGCAGGACGTGGCAATGGCCGGAGCGAGCTTTCTCAGGATCGTATCCCTGAGCTTCGGGTGTCTTGGGATACAGAGAGCCTATACCGGCAGTTTCCGCGGAGCCGGAAAGACGGTGGTCGCCGGCATAATATCCGTGGGAGCTCTCGGCGTGGTCAGGCTGCCGATAGCCTACTACAGCGCCCTTGAAATTGGAGTGAACGGGGTCTGGGCCGCATTCTTCATCTCCAATGTCGCCGGTGCGGCCGTCTCCTACCTCTGGTACCGGAAGGGCACCTGGAAACAGAGGATAACCGATCAAGGCAACGGAGGAGAGGCTTCCGGGGAGAGCCGGAGCCGGATTCTGTATGTATTCGAAGCATTGAAGAATCTGTTCGCAGGATCTCCTTCCGGTAAAAAAGCCTGAATGTTAGATAATTGGTATGGAAGCGGAGGAGCTCAGGAAGGATTTCCCTATCTTTGGGCGACGGGATGTCGCTTACCTGGATAACGCGGCCACAAGCCAGAAGCCTGAAAAGGTTATCGAGGCATTAGAGGATTTCTACCGCTCGAAAAACTCCAACGTCGGCAGAGGCCTCTACGAACTTGCATCAGAAGCCACTGTATCTTACAGAAACGCAAGGAAGGACCTCGCAAGTTTTACAGGTGTATCCGAAGAAGAGATCGTCTTTGTCAGAGGATGTACCGAGGGCATGAACCTGATTGCCTCCTCTCTGGACATCGAGGGCGATGTAGCTGTCTCGGAGCTCTCCCATCACTCGGAACAGCTTCCATGGCGCGAGCATCTGGGGGAGGAAGGTGTAAAATACCTTCCTGTCGAGCACGGTGTAATAGATGTCGAGGAAGCTGAAAGAATAATAGATTCAGGAGTCTCCGTGGTCTGCGTATCCCATGTCTCCAACGTGTTCGGAACGGAGCAGCCCGTCGACAGTTTGGTGGATATCGCCCATGATAACGATGCTCTCGTCGTCCTTGACGCGGCCCAGTCGGTCCCTCATATGCCGGTCGACTTCAGGGAGCTTGACGTGGACTTCGCAGTCTTTTCGGGCCACAAGATGCTAGGACCTACTGGTATAGGAGTGATTTATGGTCGTAGAGAGCTACTTGAGCGGATGGAGCCGTACCAGGTAGGCGGAGGGATGGTCGACTCCGTGAAAAGGAACGAGATTGATTATGCACCTATTCCAGAGAAGTTCGAGGCCGGCACTCCCAACATTGCCGGCGCTGTCGGGCTGTCGGCCGCTGT
>JBDGRC010000106.1:0-2337 GCA_042218495.1 Candidatus Nanohaloarchaea archaeon
TGTTCGCCCTCTTTTTTGTCGGGGAAAAGCTCTCCTGCGGTATCCTCCAGCACGATGTTTATCTCGGCGTACTTCTCCTCCATCCTTTTACCTGACCGTATGTAGAACGGTACACCCTTCCATCGCTCCGACTCTATGAAAGCCTTGATGGCAGCGAAGGTCTCCGTATCAGATTCGTCGGGTACTCCTTCCTCTTGCCGGTAACCAGGTACTTCTTCGCCGTTTACTTCCCCCGAGCTGTACTGACCTATAACCAGGTCGTCTCCTTTTACAGCTTCCAGATTCTCTATTAACTCTACCTTTCTATCCCTGATATCCGACGGCTCCAGTGATTCCGGTCTTTCCATCGCAGTCAGCGACAGAACCTGGAGCAGGTGGTTCTGGAATACATCCCTGATCGCGCCCGCATTGTCATAATACTCTGCTCTACCCGCCACTCCCAGGTCCTCGCTCATGGTTATCTGTACGTTTTTCACGAAATCCCTGTTCCAGGCCTTCTCGAAGAGCGGGTTAGCGAAACGGAACACAAGCAGGTTCTCTACAAGTTCCTTGCCGAGGTAGTGGTCGACACGGTAGATCTGCTCTTCGTCGAAGCAGTTCGAAAGTCCGTCGTGTATATCTCTGGCGCTCTCGAGGTCGTGACCGAAGGGTTTCTCGAATGCCACCTTTGCATTTTCGGAGTTCAGTCCGGAGTTCTCAATCAGGGAGGCCGCATCGGAGAACAGGAAGTATGGGAGCGCGAAGTAGAAGCTGTAGTTTTCTCCACATTCATACTCCTCTGAAAGCGATTCCACAGTTTCCCTCAGCTCCGCCGAATCCTCCTGTTCCAGGTCGATCGACCGGTAGTAGAGGTTTTCCAGGAACTCGTCCTCAAAATTCTCGATTCCCATTTCTTCGATGTAGCCGTGGATATCGAAGTCTTCCCTCCCGACCGCAAGTACAGGCTGCTCGATTCCCTTCTCACGAAGCCTCTTCAGTGCTGGCAGAAGTTTCTTTTTTGCCAGGTCGCCAGTGCCGCCGAAGATTATAAATACCTGATCCTCCAGTTCCTCTTCAGCGTCGGTTCCTCCCTCTTTCTCTTTCATGCTCTGTTCTCCTCTACGAAATCCGCCGCTTCCTTAATGTTTTCAGCTATGCAGGTTTTCTCGGAGTCTATTTTTTCTACTTCATCTATCTGGTCCTTCTGGTTCTGGAAAGGAACCAGAACTCCGTAGCCGCCTGCGTTGAGACCAGTGTTTACATCAGTCGCTCTATCCCCGATAACGAATACCTGAGCATCTTCTCTTTCCAGGCCTTCCATCTCCAGAACTTTGTCCACCATTCCAGTATTTGGCTTGATGCAGTAGCAGTGGCAGACCTTTCCGTCCTCGACCTCCCGGTCAGGATGCGTTTCAGAGTAATCAGGTGGAACGTGAGGACAGAGATGGTAATCCTTGATATGCGCACCTTTTTCTTCAAATTCTTCCAGCACGGTTTCACATACTTCTTCGGCTCGTTCTTCTGTAAGCTTCTCGAAGTCCTTCACGGCGACACCAGACTGGTTGGTTATCATGTACACAACTAGGTCATCCATCTCGTTCAGCTTCATGACTCCCTCTACTGCTCCGTCCATTAGCTCCAGCTTCTGCTGCCATTCATCAGTTTTTCCGAGATAATAATGGTCGTCGTAGATCAATGTGCCGTCCCTGTCGACGCACACTACTGTTTCCATCCTCTATTCACCTTTCAGGATTTCCTTGGTCTCGACCTTGTATTCTTCGACGTTTGGCTGGTTGAAAGGGTTGACGTTAAGCAGCGATCCGAGGTACATCATCTCCATCATCTTGAACTGAAGTAAACCGCCGATCGACCTCTCAGATTTGTCGGGAATCGTGATGACGTTGTAGGGTCTGTCGGATTTTTCGAAAGCCGTGTTGACGCCCTCGAATATCGCCTCCATGATTTCCTTGAAAGAAATTCCCTGGATATCCTCCACTAAATCTTCGTATTCAGAGTTCTCAGGTAGCTCGATTTCGCTGTCATTCTCCTCCACCCAGACAAAGCTGTGGAGCTTGTCGTTTGGCCCACCGAGATACAGCTGTACCATTGAGTGCAGGTCAGTAGAACCTACAGAAACTATCGGCGTTACACCGGTATGTACCTGTTCTCCTTCATTGTCATGTTCTTTTCCTATGCTTTCTCCTGTCAGCTGCCGGTACCATTTCCCGATCATCTCCAGGTCTTTACCGTAGAGAAAGAGATCGTGGATATCGTGGCCCCGTTCCTTGTTCTCGAAGATCGTAGCTGCGGATCTGGAGGCGGGATTTTCGAATATATCCTCGTTCAGGCATCTTTCTC
>JBDGRC010000107.1:0-4006 GCA_042218495.1 Candidatus Nanohaloarchaea archaeon
TTGTACCATATCTGGGCTGCCGCAAACACTGCTGCGCCGACCAGGGCGATAATCAGGTCGTCATAGAATGTGAGGAAGCCAGGTTCTCCCCCAACTCTGTTGACTGCAGCCGCCCCTCCAACTAGGATAGCGGTCAACAGTGTTGCGAAGAATGCGATAAACCCTGATTTTCTTCCCACCTGTGTAAACCTTTCATCGTTGATTTCCTGCCCCATCTGGATTTCTTTCCAGAATCTGTGGACATTTGGAAGTGTCAATACAGCTACAATCACCATGATAGCTGCTCCACGAGGATAACCCTGAGAAAACTGCACCAGGGCCAGTGCAACAAATATCACAGGCGCTAAAACGATGTAACCCCATCTAAAAGAGTCAGGAAACTCGCTCACAGCCAATCATCTCCATACTTATGGTAAACATTAGATACCGAGAAGTATGTCAGCCAGGTCCACAGCCCCATTGCTGCTGTTTCACGAACCAGGTTGGCGTCTACCTCGACCCCTGTCGCACCCATCGGAATCATTAGAATTGATACAACTACAAACGCCCAGGCCATCCCATTAGTTACAACTTTCTTCTTCCGTTCATCGAAAAGACTTTCATCTCTGGCTAAGTTCCATACGTTCAGTAAAACCGTCAACCCGGCTGAGATACCGACAATCTGCGGGAAGTTCAGGTAGATTTCCCAGTTCGGCAGGAGCGAAAACATGAATAAAGCTATGTAAGTGAACCACAGTGCGTTCATCCGGGCGGAGACAAGATTCTCTCTCATCAAAGAATATCACCTGATTCCTCGAGAAACCGCATGGCCTGTAAAACCAGCGAAACTACGACTACGAACGTGACTGCTATAATCTCCTCGCTCGGTTTAAAACCGGATTTTGTGAAAGCCTGATAACCTGTCAATGCTGTAAAAGCTATGAAACCGTGCACCATCGAGTTCTCAAGAATTTTCCGGTTTAGTTCGTCAAATCTCGGGTTCTTCCCTTTCCTGTTCTGTATCAATGCTCCTATATTAGCTCCTAAGACAGCACCTATGACAATACCGATACTGGGCTCGTTTTGTTGTAACAAGAACTTATGAGCCCCCAGTGCGCCTCCAAAAGCCGCAAAAGAATAAAGCAGGTTCTGCCGCCATGAAAACCATTCAGGAAGCTTCACAAAATATCGCCTCCATACCTGTGGTAGGTCTGCTTCAGGACAAGAGCACCCATGAAAGCCGCAAAGCTGTATCTTGCGAGCTGGTAGGTTGTAAATCCTGTATCAAGACCTAGATTCATTGAAGCGATGAATATCGCTGTGAAAACTCCGTAAACCGCAGAATCAGTGATTTCCTGCATCTCTCTTTCATCAACTATACCACATGTTCCAAAGTAACCGAAGTAGGTCAGAATATTGAAGCCAATCACTCCCAGAGTTGAGATACCAAACAGTTGCAGTGCAGAGTATTCAAAACCCAGTAAGAACCCGAATCCCTGGATCATCATAAAATATACTAAAGAGGCCTTGAAAGGCATAAACCCGAAATCAGACAGTGATTTCATGTAAAGTATCCTTTACTTAAAGTCTTTTAAACCTTACAGCAGGTGCCGGATAGTGAGAAATCTCCGATACATTCACAAAGTTATTCACTAAGTCTCATTATCATGCAGATAGACCGGTTAGCGTGAAACTAGTATGCATAACCGATGTGCACGGATATCTTGAAGAGGCCCTGAAAGCCATTCAGGAGCTTGAACACAGAACTGAGCTCCGTTTACTCGACGACAGACAATGGAGCTCCGAGCACAAACTTGTCCTGAATGGAGACATGTTCGACAGAGGGAGCCAGAACAGGGAAAGCCTCAAATGGGCTCTGAAGAACGCAGACGTCTACAATATAGGGAACCACGAGTTCTTTGCTCTATTCCCTGACATCACGGAAGAGTTTATGAGCGAATCATACTTCGAGAAACACGGCGAAAACGGACTATACTGGAAAAACATCGACGAACAAGTTCGGCATTCAGTTATTCAGGCTGTGGCTAATGGAAAAATCACAGCAGGATTTAAGCAGTATGATTACACCTAAAGCCACTCAGGGATCAGAAAAACCTACCCAGAACTTTCAAAGATGAACAAAAAGCTACAGAAGGCGGGAAAAAAGCTGCTGGAAGCGCATAAAGAAACATTGGAAGAGGAAAACGGCAGGTTTGAGAAGTTAAAGAAGGAAATCGTCAGAACAGTAGAAACAGAGCGCGGTAAAGAGCTAAAAAGCAAGTATCCCTCCTTATTCAATGTAAGAAGAAACAGCGTAGGAGAGACAACCAAAGGAGGAGTAGTATGGAACCGTTTCCAGAAACTGGAACCAAAAGGAAAACAGGTAGTAGGCCACACAAGAGGGAACTATCTCAAACAGAAAGGCCTCAAAACAAACCCATAATGGAAAAACCAAGCACTAAACATAAACACATTAAGAGACGCACTGAACCCAGACTCAAAAATTGCAATAACAGTAGAACAAGAAGAAAGAATTGAAGTCTACGAACTATAAACGTAGGTAACTTGAGCCACCTGCCTTATCGCTTCTCGCAAGGAAATACGAGGAGTCGGTTCCTGCGTAGTAAGAGGCTTCAGCCAGGAAAAGCTCCTCCAAAAACTGGATTTGAAAGATTCCGAGAGACCGATCCTGCTGATCCCCATCGAATGCTCCGGACAAGAAGACAAGAACTGGCGGAGAGACGGGCTAGGAAGGGATTTCTAAATATTCAACTTTGAGTTTGTCAGGTTGGAATAAGCCACGAGATTACGAAAATTTATTTGAACGCGCTTGGATATAATTTTAACCCAAAAAAGACTCCAATCCCAGGTCTCCAGAGCTCCAGTTAGCTGAGGAAATTCCTGTTCAGTAGTCCATGCTGAATCCCGGTATATCCTCCTTATCCTCGTACCTTACGCTGATTAAAGGCTCCTCTTTACTGAACTTCTGCTGAAGCCTCGAGCAGACATCTTCTCCTGACTCCGCGAGGTAGAGTTCGCACCTGTACTTGACTCCCACCCTTACAGGATCTCTGCTAACCAATAAGTAAGGGTAGCTGCCTTTCACGTCCCCGCGGGACTTCTTTCTGGCGTTCTTCCGCCTTCCGGAAAAGCGGATCAGGTCGTCATCATCTCCCTCCTCTTTCAGGAATTCTTTGGCTTGATCCCACTCCAGAGCCCTTATATCCGTCAGGTTCATGGCTTACAACGATAGCTAAACTGTTATAATTTTCAGTTCTCGACAGGGTACTCCAGAATTTAACGTCGTTTGCTAATTCGGAAATCCGGACCGGCGATGTCAGTTCAGATAGTCCTGTAAGCGATCCCGGCTGTTCTCAATCGCAGTTCTCAGCTCCCGATCCTGATCCTTCAGAGCCTCCTGATAATCAGCTGCAAGAGCCCCCAGGAATCCTATCGCCGCCGGCTCCTCCGTCAGATAAGCAACTCCGAGCCCGATTAGACTTCCCTTCGCTAGCCATTCCGCCACTTCCGGGCCGTTATTAGACCAGTTTCTCGGGAATGTGTCTTGGTCCAGGGAAAGGTATTCGGAGATGCCGTAGTCTTTTTCTTTCCGGTACTCGTCATCTTCATCCAGGCCATCAAAGTCCTCCTGGAATATGACTCCGTAGAGATCCCCTTCGATCTTTTTCCGTACGATGTCGCTCTCCAGCGACCCAACCTTTTCAGACTCAACCTCGTATTCGTCTGAACCCAGATCCACTGTTCCCCGGTCATCGAATCCCTTGTACTCCCGCACCCGTATCACTCTTGTTATACTGTTTGATAGTAACAATAAAAATATGATGCAGGCTCGAACGGATGACAGTCATGTGGGAAATACTTCCGGAACCACCAGGCCGATCATTTCAAACAAATTTCCATCCGAATACTTGGGATAAATAAGTTTAGCCCAAGATTAAACTCCACCTGGACCTACTTGAACCGATTTCGACGGAATCAGAGGTCGAGAATGCGATCAAAGGGACTT
>JBDGRC010000108.1:0-5744 GCA_042218495.1 Candidatus Nanohaloarchaea archaeon
TTGCTGCTCTGGACTGTGTGTCCAGTGCGGGGTAGACCGTTGTGCGGTCTCCTTCGTCGAGCGTGAGAGCGCCTGAAGAGTCCACTCCATCTTGGTCTGTATCGCTCTCTGAAGTTCCAGATCCGTATGCCATCCTAAAGTCAGTGATCTCAGCGGTTTCTCCGTCTTCAGTTCCCGACTCTACGGCTTTGTCTTTCTCTCCTTCGAGAACGAAGCTGTAGGTCTGTCCGTCGATGACTTCGGTTCCGGAGTAGTAGTCGTCAGAGTTGCTTCCGCCAAATCCGTCGCCGGATTCGCCTCCAGACACATCTCCGTCCGTGGCATCCAGGTCGACTTCGACTGTCTGTCCTGTTACTGTGTCGCGTAGGTCGATGGTTGCTTCGTCTCCGGACTGGATGCCGGAAGTCGAGTCTCTGTCGATGTTGGTGACTTCGAAGACGTGGCTGAAGTCGCCTGCGTCGACCATGACGTACTGGTCTTCGTCGACTGCTGCTCCTTCTCTGACAACGTAGCTGTCGCCGTCGTCGTCGGCGAGGCTGAAGTCGCTGTTGTCGTTGGTGTTGTCGTTGTCAGTGTTGGAGTCCTTGATGAAGTTGACTGATGCACTGCTTCCGCCTGCGGTCAGTTCAACTGCTCCTGCGTCTTCTCCGCTGACTGTGTAGTCTACCTGGCTGACTCCGGAAGAGTTTCCGGATGCTGTGTCAGGGTTGAGTCCTCCGAATCTGAACGTGTAGTCGGGGAACATCGGGTGAGCGTAGCTCTCGCCGGCCATGACGTACTCGTGGTCGTCGCTGTTGGATCCGACGTAGAGGTTGACCGTGTTGACTGAACCGAGGTTTCCGCTGTTTCCGTTACCCCACTTGGAGTAGAGTCCCTCGACGTCGTTTCCGTCCTCGTCTTCTACCTGGCCGTCTGCCGGCAGGACGAGCTGTTCGGATCCGATCTCGAACTGGACTGTTCCTTTGCTGTTGTCGGAGTTGGTCTGGATGACGTCTCCGATTCTGACTGTTTCTCCGTTGACGGTGAATTCGTCGTCTTCGGATTCTTCTCTTGTCTCTCCGTTGACGGAGATTGCTGCGGTGTTCGGTCCTGTGACGCCGATGACATCTATCGTGACTTCTTCTCCGCCTACCGTTACGGTCTGAGGCTTGTCGGAAGTCGAGATGGATGTCTGCTGGCGTGCGCCGTTCAGTATCAGGTCTCCCTTTCCGTCGTCGTCGGTGTCGGTGGATACCGTGTAGGTCTGGCCGAACAGTTCGATCTCTTCGTCCTGGACATCGCTGGACGAGAAGTTGATCGAATCTTCGAAGTTCGCCTGGAGCTGGAACAGGTGTGTCGAAGCGTCAGGATCCGAAGGGTTGCTTACGTACTGGATCGGATCTTCGTTGTTCCTGTCCTGCGGCTGTCCGAACTGGATCTGCTGGTTGTTCGGGTACAGGTAGTTCTCGATGTCTGTTTCGTCTCCGGAGTCATCCTGGAATGTTGTGTCTTCCAGACTCTGGAGCTGTTCGTTCGTTAGGGTGTCCCTAACTTCTGTCAGCTTGTTCCCGAAGTAGAGTGCGTCGTTTCTTGTGTCCAGAGTTGTTCCCTGGTCAGCACTCCATCCGAAGCTTCCTCCGGAAGTGGAAACTGTCTTTTCTGTGAATGCAGCGTTTCCGAGGGATGCTGCGATGTTGAGTCCTCCTACTACGTCGGAGGTCTTTGCTGATTCGCCGACAACTATGGATGTGTCGACATTTCCGTCCTCGTCTACGAACGGCTGTGGATAGTCGCCTAGTGAAGTTCCACTGGACCCATTGGACTGAGCTGCTCCCATTGTGGCTGCGCCAGCAAGGGTTGCTCCGACCAACAGTGCGGAACCTGCGACCGTCTTCGTGATCTTCTTGATTGTTTTCATGGTTATCGTGTGCGTGTGCGATTCTTTATGTTTGGGAGAGACCTATCGCGTCGGCCTCTGCGAAGTCCCTTTGGAGGCGGACTTCCTGTTCCTCGGGATCCCGTGTCCCAAAAAAACGAGCAGGACTCACGTCCTTCCGCCGGGAAGTCGGGGATCTCCTCTGCCGCACCACTGCGGCCTATATCTACTTACCTTCCTAGTACTTTTAAACCCTTCCCAGGAAGGGCCTGTTTAACCGTTCATCGAGAGTTCTGGCTCAATTTCCAGGGTTTTCAACCGTTTTCGAGAGCATTAGCTTCGGTCTGATGCCGCTTCAAACGCTTAGCGTCCGCCGCTCATCTCCTGAGATGCCAAAGCTGGTCGCGTTCTGGAAACCGGCCAGGCTGTTTCAAAAAGTCCTCAAACTGTCTCTGATACCTCCGGGCATTAAACAGACGGCTGCAGAACTTTCGTGAACGGTCTACTTCCTGATTTCAATACTTGGGTTGTTCGATCCTCGTCGAACAGATACGGGGTGAAAGTTAAGCCTTGAGCTAGAAAGTTGCCTCACCTTATTCCGTTCTCCTGATAGAACGCAAATCGAGAATTACGTTCTCCTGATAGAACGCAATTCGTTTGCCGAAACATGTACAGTTGCAGGCCTGACACGGTTACGGTGTAACCAGCCTCTGATCCTGACTTAAGAAGACTTCCCGATAGCGAATAATGATGAGAGCTTTACTTGACATGGCAGAACTATCGAGAGGTGACCTCATATGAGCGAAGATACGTCAGCACTGGACAGAGTATATCGGGAGCTGCAAGGATCAGACTGGTTTGAAGAAAAGCCGGCACCCGGCCTGAATTCAGAGTACGGCTCATCCCTGTTCGTGTATGATGATGACCGCGATACAAATGCTGAATGGGCCGTCGAGCTTGGTGTCACGGATGAGGATATACCTTACCTCAGGGTCGCGGATACAACCGGAAGAGATATGGACGGTTTTGGAAACCCGCTGGAAGGCCTTGAGACTGGCTACGAGAGGAGTTCGGATTTGAGAGAATATGAGGTACGAGAAGCTCCGGAATTGAGCTCAAAAGGTTTTGACGTTAAGCTGTCTAGTGAAGATCGCAAGGTCTGGGAGGCTCCGCTGGTTGAAGCCCTGGAGGAAGAGCTCGACGCAAGAACCTGGGAAGAATGGGCAACCTGGGAAAAGGTCCAGGAGTAGCCTACTGATCGACAGTAGGCGTTGGGATCGGAGGAAGCAGGTTCAGCGTGTCCGCGATGCCGACCGCCTGGGACAGGCACTTTCGGTACATGTCGTTCATCAGCGGGGCGTTGACCTCATCCGGCAGCGAGTTATTCTCCTCCCAGTGGTCGACGATTTCCTCGGTGTCGCCGTTCCACAGGATGTTGCCGGAGAGGCTGATCTCGGCCGCTGAACCGTCTGACTGGTCGCTGGTGTACTTCACCTCGAACCGGAAGTCGATCCTCGCGACCTCGCTGTCCATCGCGGAGACCTCGGCCGCCTCCACGCTCTCTATAACCGGGTTGTACTGCACCTGAAGGTTGCCTGGAACCGAACCGCCTCTCGAGCCATCCAGAGACTCGATGTTGAATCCTACTATCATGGATTAAACTTGAAGGCTAAATTCTATAAATTAGAAGCCTTCGGCGAGATCGAAATCCTCAAGAGTTTCTTCGTAAGCCCGCTCTGCCTCATCACGATCACCGTATGTTTCAATGTCGCTGTTCCCGTTGATCTTCTGAATTTTTCCCGACTCGTCCAGTCTGGTTCTTCCTTCCTCGCCAACTACAGCATACTTCGAGTCTCCTCCTTCTTCCCATTCGAGAAGATCAACTCGCTTCCAGCTCTTGTCATTTTTTCCAAAGGCAAACTTCGTTCTCCTGTTCTCCGTGTAAGTGGTGTCCGCTGTCGGCATAGGCCAGAAAGTCGGAAAATCTTCTTAAGTGATGACTAAAGGATTATAAATCAGCCCAGTTAACTTGAATTATGACAGAGCTGGACGAGAGGCGCGACAGAGGAGGCATCATAAAGCTGGCGAAAAGCCTTCGAAAAGGTCTTCAAAAGGCGACCGACAGCGACGAATAATCAGGCGACTGCTTCGGCGCCTACGTTGACGTTGAGCTGTCCTTCAGCCATTCTGTTATCTTCCATGTAGCTGAAGTCAAGAAGTATGAAATCTGCGTTACTCACGATCTCCACTGAGATGCTGGCGTCCACTTTGTCTTTAATCTAGGTTTTCTAGAGTGGTTCGACGATTATCTTGTCTGCTGAGAGTTCTGGTATTTTTCTTCTATTTTTTCCTTCTCCGTATTCGATTACGCCATATTTCCAGAGTGTTTTGAGGTCCTTTGAGACGACACTGATGTCTCTATCGACTTTCCGAGCTAGATCTCTCTTGGATTCAATTTCTTCTTCACGAATGGTTTCTATTATCTCTATTCTTTTCTCTGTAAGTGTTTTTCTAGCTAGTTTTGCCGGAATTATGTGGGTGCTTACATCTTTATGCCGTTCTACTGTCTGCTTGAAGAATCTCAGAGTGTCTTCGTCGAAGTAGCTGGTTGATCTTCCGATGTCTGGTTTTTCCGGCTCTTCTGTTTGAGTGGTCATTAGATATTTCCTCTTGGTATAGTATCCTTCTTCTAACCTTATATAGGTGTTGATGTCCAAGGTCATCACCTATTTAAGTGTTGAATCTTAGCCAACACCTGAGGGGATAGACAATAGGTGACAAGTGACTCGATGCCTATAGGCGATTTTAACGGTAACGCCTACCAGATTGTCTACAGACCTGACTACAAGCTAGAAGATGTAGAAAACGCACAAGACTGGTGCATAACCCTTGTATGCAAAAACCCTGAAACAGAAGAAAATGAGGAAGTAGTAACGGTAGATACGGCACATGGGTACGTCCATATTGACCTGAAATTCGAATATCATCCGTTTAAAGACGATAAAATTCCCTTAGAACACCTGGACTACTGGGGAGCATACAACAAGGTCGTAGAGAACTGGGAACAGTTCGCCAGAAAACACGAAAAACATCAGGACAGGATGTGAATCAGTTCTCTCCGTTCTCTGAAGTCTGAATAAACGCAAGAGAAATTCGAAAAAAGATGGCAGGAGATCAAACTTTATTATATTAAATCTTCAAACCGGCTACGGCTGTCTCATGTTCTCTGGTTCATTTTCAAGCGTCTTATTTCGGGTTGTTTCTGGAATTTAGTAATGATCTCTGGCATTGTTGTAAACAAATCCGGTGGAGTTTGGACCACCGCCCTCTTAACTCCTGCTGAGAATCAAGAAGTATGAACAAGCTACAGGCGGTGGTGCTGGCGTTCGGACTTCTGTTTACGTTCAGCTTCGCATTCGCGCCGATCCTGAACTACATGAACAGGCTGGGTGTTGATCTCTCGGGCATTATGGGAGGCGGCGGAGGTCAAGGAGGCCAGCAGGATGACCGGCCGGAGATGCCTTCAAGTACCTTCAGCAGCTCCATGTACAACCTCTCGCTGAGGGAGAAGCAGTTCTTTGCCAGGCAGAACGACATAGTCTTCATGTCGCTGATTTATACGAACTCGAGCCAGAGAGAACGGCTGGAGGAGGTCAGCTCGGTCCGCAGCAACTTCAACAACAGGCTGTACATCGACCTGGTGAACAACTCGGAGACAACGGAGTTCGCGAGGTACGGTTTCAACGAGTTCCCGAAGGGTGTAGCGGTCAGCCCCGCCGGGGGTGCCGTCGTGGACAACGTGACGGAAAGCGAAGTTTCTGACGTGGCGTGCAACGGCTTCCGGAACTGGAACTCTCTGGCCTCCTACTGCAGCCAGTAGTTCTTTATT
>JBDGRC010000109.1:0-12829 GCA_042218495.1 Candidatus Nanohaloarchaea archaeon
TCTCTGACACCAGCGAAACATCCACATCGGCGGCAATCAGATCCCTCTGTATATCTTTGACCAGGTTATCAACAGCCTCTTCGTCCGCCACCCCTTTCCTGGAGAAGCTCTGAATTGATTCCTTTATTTTGTCGAACATATTAAATCTAGATCTTGGTAACGGTTAAATCCCTGTCTCTCAGCCACCTATGTTCCAGTACTGATAGAGAAGCATTGAGATGACTCCTCCCAGCACCCCCACGCCCAGCGAAGCCAGGAACTTGTTAGGTCCCGAGAAGCCTCGGAAACTGAAGTATATGAAAGAACCGGAGAAGGCCATGAAGGACATCATCGCGGGGTTCAGCGTCATACCCATGTAGCCAGCCAGCCTCTCCGGATCGGTGAGACCCCAGAGAAACCAGGAAGTGAATACCAGGACCAGCAGCGCCGAACCCGTTCCTACCTCTGGGTAGACGTGGTAGGCCGCGAGACCTGCCAGCACACCAACCGCCACCGCAGCCGCTGACTTCCACATATGAACGGCCTCTGGTTGAACCGATAAAAGAGTTCCCTGAGTCCTGAATGCGTGAGGTTTGAAAGCTACGGAGACATAAAGCTGCACGACTCCGGCGGAGATTCCAGGATAGAGCTACTCTTCGTGCCGGGTTTCGGAGGACCGGTGACCTGGAAGCACCAGCTGAAGTACTTCTCAGACTGCTTCAGAACGCTCACGTTCAGAACTGAGAAAAGGGATCTGGAGTCTCAGACAGAGGCGGCTAGAAAGATTTTAAACCGGAAAAACCTGGAGAACGTCGTTCTGGTGGCTTCGGACGTCGGAAACTTCGTGGTAAGAGAGCACGGAAGGAGAGAGAACGTCTCGGCAAACATACTAACAGGCTTCACGGGAGATATTCCAGAAACGGGAGAGTACAGGTACAGAATAACCGCGAAGGCTCTGAAGAGAAAGCCCAAGCTGGCGAAGAAGGTCCTGTTCAGTCAGAACACGGACTACTCGGTCGCCAGAGACCTGTGCGAGGATCTGGAGCCGATGCAGTTCGAGGAGCTAGAGAGCTACAGGGAGGCGGATCTCAGACCCCTCAAAAACGCTCTGTACATAAGAGGCAGGGACGACCGTTTTTCTTCGGACAGCGACAGGAGAAGCCTTGAACCGGATGTCAGCTTCAGAAAGCTGAGCGGAGGAAGTCTGTGTTTCTACGAGAAGCCTGAAGAGTTCAACAAGGCAGTCTACGATTTCGTGCAGCGGCTCGCCGACTTCATGGAGAGCAGGGAGATAAGGGAGAGAAGGGAGAATAACAGGTCTCTCGACGAGTACAGACAGAGTTCGCTGGAGGTGGACACGAAGAGATGGTAGGAGGACTGATTCTCAAGGATAGCCTCGATGAGGACTCTGTGCTAGCGGTGATCGGGGACGAAACCAGGACTTTTTCAGCTTCGACCAACGAGGAGCTTGCAGATCTGTTTGAAAGCCAGGGAATCGACGTTGTGGCGGTGAACGCTCCGATGAACCTGAGAAGAAGCGAGTTCAACGAGCAGGAGGAACAGCTGAGGGACGAAGGCCACATATTCCAGCCCTCATCCTCGCAGAAGACGCTTGCCCGGAGGCTCGAGGCCCTGAAGGACATAGCCTTCGAGAGGATGGGAAGCGAGTCGCCGGACTTCGTACGTTTCGATCCCCAGATAACGTCGAAGGAACTGGCTATAGAGGGCGACGAAGGCCTCGAGTCGCTCGGAGTTGCTCCTGATGGCATTGAATCCGCCGAGGAGTTCGACGCCGTCCTCGGAGCAGTCACCTCGAGGTTCTACCAGCAGAACCAGTTCGAAGAGAAAGCGGTCGTGATACCAGAACCGCTGTCCGAAGAGGACCAGTCTTAAAAGGATTTTACGATCAGTTCGTGACAAGGAGTTCAAGATGGGAATGGAGAAGTTCTACAGCACGGTCAGGAAGCAGTTTGGACTTGAGAAAGAGCAGCTGAAGCAGGAGGTGAAGGATGAAGCACTCGAGGAGCTCAGGGAAGAGCTGCAGGAGGAGATCTCCTACATAGAGGCCCAGCTCAAGGAACACGAGCAGCTTGTCGCCGAGGTCAACCACTTCCTTTCGACGGTAAGAAAGGACAGGATCAAGTCGTCATCCGGATCGACACCTGAAGTAAAGATGGAGGACTTCAAGGACGACCTCGAACCTCTCAAGAACAAGCTGCGGAAGCTGGAGGACTCCATGGAGGAGAGGCTCCAGAGACAGAAAGCCCTGAGCAGCTAGGTCTCGATCCTGCTTCTCAAAGAAAACCAGGTATCTATCCCGACAGTATGCGTTTGACGAACTTCTCCCTGTCGAACCGCTCTATGTCCCCGTGGCCCTGACCCGTCCCGAGGAAGGCAATCGGCTGCCCGGACTCCTGGCTGATAGATATTGCAGCTCCGCCCGACTCGTCCACGTCTATCTTGGTTACGATGATAGCGTCGAACATTCCCTCGTAGGCCTTCGCCTGCTCTATGACATCGTTTCCCGCCAGAGCGTCCACTACCAGAAAAGTGATATCCGGATCGTTCACGTCAACCATCTTCCTGAGCTCGTCCATCAAGTTGTCATCGGAGTGGGACCTTCCCGCCGTATCGACTATAGCCGTCTTTCCCTCGTTCTCCGCGTGCTCGACCGTGTCGTAGCCGACAGCCGCCGGATCGCTCTCGTACTCGTGGGAAACCACCTTCACGCCCAAGTCGTCACCGTGCTCCTTCAGCTGTTCAATGGAGGCCGCGCGGAACGTGTCCCCAGCGCCCAGTACTACATCACGTCCTTCTTCCTCTAGGAGATGGGCGAGCTTCGCCGCCGTTGTCGTCTTTCCGCTCCCATTGAAACCAACCAGGAACACCACCGGAGGATCTTCGGCCTTCTCCAGCTGTCTTCTGAAGTCGTAGCTATCATCAAGTACATCAAGCAGCACATCCTCCACGGCCTCATCCACTATGCCCTCAACTTCGCCTCTCCTGACCTCCTCGCCCAGTAGATCGTCCCTTATTTCTTCCTCGATCGCGTCCGCGGCCTCCAGAGAGACGTTGGCCTGGAGTAGTTCAAGCCTCATTTCCTCAAGCAGAGGATCAAGCGTATCTTCATCCAGCTCTTTCTCGGCCACCGCCGACTTTACTTCCGAGGAGAACTCCCTGACCGTGTCCCTGAACTTTTCTAGCATTGTCAGCCTTGCTGCTGTAGCTTTGTCTGGATCTGCTGCATCTGGCTCCGGAGCTCCTCCAGGGTTTCGTCAAGCTCCTCCTTCGTGTCCTCCAGGTTCTGCTTTCTCCCCCTTAGAACTTCCTGGGCTTCCTCTGGATCGGTCCGTTTCATGGTGTCGCTGCCGATGTTCACCACCACTTCATCCGATCTCTTGAGCTCCGTAATGACGGATACACCTGAGCCTACCGGAGCCATGACCTCGCTTCCCTCCTGAAGGTCTTCCAGCGAATCCACGGCGTTGATAGTCTCTCTCGCCTCCTCTATATTGTCTTCGACCTGTTCGACGTACTCCTGAACCTGCTCGATCTGCTGCTGTATCTGCTGGTACTGCTGCATCGCCTGCTGCTGTTCCTGATCCGGCACTATGCTTCTTCCTCGTTCTGGATCTCTACCTTTGTTCTCTTGACCGAGTGTTCGCTGCAGAGAGATCCGTAGAGCTTTTCCCTTGCATGTTCGCTTGACTCAGCTTTGACACTTCTCTCGAAAGGCTGCACCTGTCTTCCCTGTTCGATCTCTCCTGAAAACTGATACTCTTTCATGTCCCCAACCTGTGGTCCGGGATTTTTAAACCGGTGCAGTAGGCTCAGGCCTCTGATCAAGAACTACCTGTTTAGGGACACGGCTGCCGGCCGGTCTACCCCTGCAGGTTCCTGTCGATCCTGCCTACCTCCGGTCCTGAAGTGTTCTCTCCGACAAGTATTTCCTCGTCCGTGCAGACCAGGCCGGAACCGATGTACGGAGATCCAAGGTTGACCGTGCCTATATCGACGTTGTCAACCCCCAGAACCCTCTTTACGTCCCTGGCCTCTTCCTCTGACGCCTCGCGGTGTAGAACAGCCCCCCTGTTGTTCGCGACAGCCGCCGCTCCAACGTTAGGTATTCCTGCTATGGTCCCAACCTCGGCCTTTACACCAAGCAACTCCTCGATCCTCTTCCTGGCGTCCTCTATCCTCGGACTTATGAGAGCTCCGGTGTCGTTCGCCAGAACCAGGTTACCTATAGCGTTCTGCCGGAGATCCATAACTTCAAAGCAGATATCTGATTCTTCGAGCCTCGATCGCTCCATCCTGGTTATCGTTGAGGGAAACATAATGCACTCCGAGTTGCCCGCCGTGAAGATACCCGGCAGCCTCGTCCTGGCGACGAAAGTCTCGACAGAGGTGAGATCAAAGAACTCCTTCCTCCTGAACTCTGGAGGGAATACGCCGTATTCAGGCGTTACAGTGGCTGCGAAGCCGAGGTTCGCGTCACCCTCGTAGCTGTAGCGTTCGATCATCGAGAAGATCTATTCCTCTCCGGGATACGCCGTCCCGTCCTCTACCTTGACTTCGATAGTCTTCGGAGGGCTCTGCGCACCGTTGGCCCAGACCGCGTTGTTGAGCTCCGAGCTTATGGAGACCTCACCAAACCGGCTTTCCAGGCGTTCCCTGAGAATCGAAACCGCCTTCTCAGCCCTCCTGTTGCGAGAGTAGGAATAGGCCCTCGAGACTTCTACTTTCATTCGTCTGTATCGTTTCTTCTCCAGTGCCGGCTTTTGCGTGGCTTGATGTTCTTGTCACGGGCTTTGTCCATTCCGAAAGCCTTGATCGTGACCCACCTGGGAGCCGACTTAGCCGACTTTGCAGCCTTCGCGAGCCTCTTCTTCTTGGACTTGGTCTTGCTCATGAACTACTATCCTCGTCTAAACTTTAAATCAGACTCGTTCTTTTCCTTTTCCTGCTTCAGAGACCTGAGCATATCCTCGAGCATCTTCACGGTTATGGAGTTCCCGCCCATGCCTCGCGCCTTAGCCATCCGGGCTATCTGCATCTCTATGGCGGCCGCCCTGTCAGGATCGGCAGCCCTTATGTTGCCGAGCCGTGAGGATGCTTCACTGGTAAGAAACCTGCCAGCCTGTTGCTTTATCTGGTTCCTCTGCTGCTCCCTGGCCTTCTCAGGGTCCTGACCTTTCTCAAGGTCTTCCTTCCTCTGTTCTCTCAGCTCTTCTATATCCTTCTCTTCCGACATAGCGTCTAGACCAGTTCTCCGGCCCTGGAGTCAAGGAAGCTCTTTCCCTGATCGGTTATCTGTCTTCCCTCGCCCTCCTTCTCCTCTAGGTAGCCTGCTTCCTCGAGCTTCTGGAGCGCGGTCCTGATCACCTTTCCCGATGCCTTTCCGTGGTGCTCGGGTCCATGGCCGTTGTCCTTGCGTTTTCCGTAGATCGTCCGGAGCTTCGACACTCCAAGCGGCCCGTCCATGTATATCCTGCGCAGAATCGCCGCGGACCTGACATGGTACCAGTTCTCCTGCTCTGGGGTTCTCTCCCGGTCAGAACCGGACTTCACAAAATCAGTCCACTCGGGAGCCTCGAACTCTTCCTCAAGATCATCAGCAGCCTCCTGTATTAGAGGCTCTGCTTTAACATCGTATACAGTGGTCATGTTTCGGCATTACCGGGCTAAACTTTTAAATCACGTAATTTAATAGGAGCAAGTTCAAAGTTCAACTTGATCCCGCAAATGTCTGGCAGAGCCGAAACAAGGAAAATAAAGGAACTGGGAGAAATCTTCTCAGAATACCACGAGTTCGGAAAGCTGGTTGAAGAGATCGTTGACCCTCAAAACAACACAGGGATAGAATCAATCGAGTATATTCGTGAGGAGTTTGGATTTGAATTTGCACCCGATAGGATTGGAAGAGCGGTGCAGAAGATGCTGAATGAAATAATCGAAGGCTACCAGGAGAGAGGGCAGAAAGACCAGAATTCTGGAGCGGAATCCGCGCTAGGAAGGTACGCCGAGCTGGGAGAGGACGAAAAATTAGAAATTTGGATGGAAGACGTCCTCCGAATTATATCGGAGTACGAAGGAAATAGAGTTTACAGGGAGGAGGGAAACAGCAAGGTTCTATCCATGAAGATAAGTGACCTGCTCAGCAAAATCTATGAAGAGACAGGATTTTCTGATGAGATGTTCCCGAGGAAGATGATAGCTCAAGAATTAAGGAATGAATATGAAATAGTCTGTGATGTTCGCTGGGGAGTCCAAACCCACAAAGTAGAGTTTTTAATGTGCGGAAACGATCGTGAATTGCTGGAGAACTCCGGTAAGGAGAGGCTAGTGGACCAGATAGATATTAAACGGTTGAAAGAGGAGATGGACGAAGTAGATAATAATGTTCTTAGGATAGCAGAGGTTAGAGAGGTGGCAATAGAAAATGAATGGCCAACCTACAGAAACTTCGACAATCACAGCAAGACAGAGAGATTGAAGAACTTTCTGGCGAGCTCCATGCTCCGATCCATAGAGCAAAGCCTCGGAATAGAAATAAACAGCGGCCCAGAAAGAGTAAACATGAAAATAAGGCCGGATTCAGAAATCATAGGAATAACAGGAAGAAATAAAGACGGCAAATGGATTATTCAGTTCAAGAGAGGAGACTACGACTATACCCTTTTCGATCTAGAAGAAATAAACCTTGAGGAAATAAACTTCAGAGAACTGAGAAGCCTGGTGGACTCTGCTCCAACAGGATTCGATTCAAGGAGAGATGATCACGTACCGACTCGAGCGCCGGACGTATTTCTGGTAGACCTGATACACGAGCTTGGGCACGCTACCGCCAATGTAGCAGCAGATGAGATCTACAAAGAGAAAGAATACAACCAGAATACCCTGATCCAGGAAAAAATTGGAAAACAAAAAGGCGAGGAGGTTGCGAACGAGGTGGCCGGCCTCACACTAAAAGGACTCGAAGGAAACGCAGGAGGAAATATGTGGAGACACGTTAGAGAGGGATTTGAAGCATACCTAGAGCTTACAAAGTATGATGCAGAGAACAAAGGTTATACAACACAACATCCTATACTAGGGACTAGAAAAGCCGTCAGAGAATTATTTGAAGAAGGCATGAACTCCGCACATCTAGATCGGAGAAAAAATTAATTATGGGAGGGATAGCAAGCCATCGTCTAAAGAAATAGAATTTCTTCGAACCAAAGAGATCAAAAATCAGGGGCTCCGGTCAACGACTCAGACCTCCATTAAAAAGAATAGTGGAAGTTACGCTGGTTTAATCCTCAAAGCCCAAGTATCAGTCCTCAAAACTATCAATCATGTCTGCTTCCAAAGCTTTTCTCTGAATCTCCTTTCTGAGGCAGCTTCTTAATTTCTGGACTTCAACATCGTTCTCCTCCCTCTCCTGGCGGTCCCTTACAGAAACAGTTCCCTCCTGCTCCTCATCATCGCCGACTATCAGCATGTAAGGAACGTTGTCGTCGTGCGCCGCCCTTATCTTCTTTCCAACGGTCCAGGAGCGGTCTTCAACCTCCACCCGGAATTCATCTAGCTCCTCCGCCACCTGGTGTGCGTACTCGAGGTTCTCATCGGTGACCGGAAGCACGCGGACCTGCTCGGGCGCAAGCCACGGAGGAAAGTCTCCGGCGAAGTGCTCTATCATTACACCCATGAAGCGCTCGATGGATCCCAGGATCGCGCGGTGCAGCATGACGGGATAGTGCTCCTCGTTGTCTTCGCCCACGTAACTGAGGCCGTAGTTCCTTGGGATCACGAAGTCGAGCTGAACGGTCCCGAGCTGCCATTCACGCCCTATTGCGTCCTCCACGTCGACACCTATCTTCGGTCCGTAGAAGGCACCTTCCTCCGGCTTGACTTCGTATTCTTCCACTCGAGACTCCAGCGCAGTTCTGAGGGCTTCTTCGGCCTCGTCCCAGAGCTGGTCCGGGCCCTGGGCCTTGGGAGGCTTCGTCTCCAGGATGAAGCTGACATCGAACCCGAACTCGCTGTATATGTCGATTATCACGTCGAGATGCTTCTTGACCTCCTCTTCTATCTGATCTCTCCTGAGAAAGGCGTGACCGTCGTCCTGCGTCAGTCCGCGCACCCTCATCAGTCCCGAGAGCTCTCCGCTCTGCTCGTTCCTGTAGACGGTTCCAAACTCCGAGAGCTTTATGGGCAGCTCCCGGTACGAGCGCTTGCCCTGGTCGAAGATATGCGAGTGGTTGGCGCAGTTCATCGGCTTCAGGCCGTACTCTTCGTCGTTCTGCTCCCATGCAAACATCTCTCCATCCTCCTTGAAGGCCTCGTAGTGGCCTGTCTTTTTCCAGAGCTCCGCCCGGTTAAGTTCGGGAGTCCAGACCTCCTCGTAGCCAAGCTCCTCATTTTTCTCTCTTATAAACTTCTCGAGCTCCCGGCGAACAGACATCCCTGCCCGGTGGAAGTGTGCGCAGCCAGGAGAGTGGTCTGGAATCGAGAAAAGATCCATCTGCCTGCCAATCTTCCTGTGGTCACGTTTTTCAGCCTCTTTGCGGCGTTCCACGAACTCCTCGAGCTCCTCTTCAGTCGGGAAGGCCGTTCCGTAGACCCTTGTCAACATCTCGTTTTCCTCGTCGCCCCTCCAGTAGGCCCCGGCTATCTCCAGCAGCCTGAAACCACCGATTTCGCCCGTTGAATCAACGTGAGGGCCTTTACACAGGTCTTTGAACTCCCCCTGCCTGTAGAATGATACCTGATCGCCTTCACCGGCTTCCTCCTCCAGTATCTGCTTCTTGTATTCATTTTCCTCGAAGAATTCCTCTGCCTCCTCTCTTGACAGCATCTCTCTCTCAATTTCAAGGTCTTCCTCTACTATACTCTGCATTTCCTCCTCTATCTCCTCGAAATCCTCTTCCTCTATGTCGATTCCGGCGACGTCATAGTAGAAGCCCTCGTCAGTCCACGGACCGATCGTCAGCTTGACCTGATCCCCATGGATTCTCTTCAGCGCCTGAGCGAACACGTGTGCTGCGGAGTGACGTAGCACGTCTATGTATTCGTCGCTGCCCGGAGTCACTATCTCCACATCGTGCCCATCGGAGACATCTTCCTCCTTTGCCACCAGCCGCCCATTGATTTTTCCCGCCCTCGTGTCGTTACCGAGACCCTCTCCTATCTCGTAGGCCACGTCTTCGACCGATGAACCTTCTTGAACCTCCAGTCTGGAGCCGTCAGGAAGCGATACCTCTACAGTCATATAGTCAGTTCGGCAGCAAACGGTTTAATTGGTTATGAAAAACCGCGCTGAGCGGCCATTCACAGGCCGCCCGCGTAGGTCGTGAGGAACGCTCCTCCGAGGATCGCTACGAACAGCCCCACTACCAGCAGCAGGGGTGCGAGGACCGCAAGAACTGACCTCTCGACCGACAGACCCTGGAAGTGCTGAACGCCCCTGACCTGCATGTAGATGCCGTAGAACGCCAGCGCCGTGCTCGCCAGGTATCCAACGAAAGGCACCAATCCCAGCAGAGAGGTCAACGGATAGATGACTGTACTGTACGCTATTACCCCTAGAGTACTGGAAAATCCGTTTCTGGCGCCGAGAGGGTAAGCAAAGGCGTGCAGGACAGCTGAACCAACGAAGAGTCCGACCAATCCGCTGGCGAGACCGCCTGCGAAAGACGCGAGACCCGTGATCAATCCGACCGCCGGACCGGCCGTCCCGGGACTGAACACCAGGCCCTTCAGAGCCCCGGCTACAGCGCTGAAAACAGCTGATAGAACTATGTTTGCAGCCGCGAACTTCATCGGGAAGCCGAACCCGTTCGTACGCGACTCGCTCCGGTAGTATTCCGAAGGATCCGTAAGAATGTTCTCGAAAGAATCCAGGTAGTCGTCCAAGAAACTCATGTTACTTACTTAGATACCCGTAGTTTAAAGATGGATGGGAAAAGATAGGTGTGATCAAAGTACTCAGGCTCGGCCACCGGGCAGGTCGTGACGACAGGATCTCAACCCACGTTGCCCTGACAGCGAGACAGTGGGGCTCTGAATCAGTAGTCTACAGCGGAGAGAAGGACTCCTCGATGATGGAAAGCGTGAGGGACATCGCCGACCGCTGGGGCGGAGGCTTCGAAGTGGAGTACAGGGGAGACTACATGAATGTTATCCAGAGCTTTGAAGGCCTCAAGATACATCTTACCATGTACGGTGAGCCGCTGGAGGAAAATCTCGAGGGGTTCAGAGAGACGGAAGAAGACGTTCTCGTGGTCGTTGGGGCGGAAAAGGTTCCCCGGGAAGTCTACGAGTCAGTCGACTACAACATCGGAGTCGGGAACCAGCCGCACAGCGAGATAGCGGCGCTGGCCGTCTTCCTCGACCGGTTCAGAGGTCTGAAGACGGAGTTCGAGGACGCCGATATCAGAGTGGTTCCCAGCGAGGATCAGAAGCTGACAGAAAATGACTAATTACTTAGTCGTGACAAAACTTAAAAACTTGGCCATCATGGTAGTTTTATGGACCTGGAAGAAACCCAGAATGAGATTCTGGACCCGACCTCATCTCAGCCAATGGAAGAATGGCCGGATCCTCTATCAGACGGCGGAAACGAGGCGTGCAGAGGGAACTTGTCAATCGGATGCGTCCGTGAGAGTATAAAGCCATTTCAGAGGCTCTCCGCAGCACAGACGTCTCCTACGTGGTTATAGGCGGGATTTACACCCAATTAAGGCATCTCGAGGACGAAAAACTCGGCGCAGCCTTCATGAGAGAGTTCGGAAACAGAACTACCTCCGACATTGATCTCCTGACAACCGAGCCACAGAAGATGAGAAAGGAACTGACGGATTACGACGAAGACGGCCGCCTCGAAGCAGACGTAGTTGGCCCCGACCTGATAGATCATACACAGGAAATCGTCGGGGAAGGATATCAGGCACACATTACGGCTTTCAGGGAAGAAGAACAACCTCTGGAAGCCCAAGTCCAGCTACCTTCTGACACCCATGGTTTCTACACCAAGATTCACACACCCAGTGCTGCCAGCCAGGAAGGAACAAACCAGGATGCTGTGCTGATGGCTAAATCCCCAAAATACAGCATAGAGGCCAGCAAGATAACAGCTATGACCAGAGGAGAGCCAGAAGCCAGAAAATATGCAGCTTCGTTACTCTGAAGCCTCCGGCCTGTGTGGACTTATCTCGAACTTCTCTCCGTCGCTGCCGAGCTCTGTGTCAGGGAATACTTCGCGGGCTTCGTCCAGGAGCTCCTCCTCTCTTCCCTGGAAGCGCCTGGACAGATGAGTCAACACGAGCCTGTCGGCGCCGGATTCCCTGGCGATCTCCGCCGCCTGCCTGGCTGAGGTGTGGCCTTTCCTCTCCTCGATCATGTCGTGGGTGCAGGTCGCCTCGTGGATCAGTAGATCCGCATCCTCCGCGTTCTCTATCATTTTTGAGCAGGCTGACGTGTCACCGGAGTACACGACCTTCCGGCCCGGAACCTCCTGTACCACCTGCTCCGGTTCGATGGTTTCTCCACCGTGAGTCACCGTTTCGCCGGACTTCAGCTCACCTATCTTCGGCGAGGCCTCCAGACCCAGCTCCTTCATCTTCTGCTTGTTTGCCTTCTTCCCGGAGTCTTCCTCGAACACGTACCCGAAGGCATTGATCCCGTGCTCGACCTCGAATGGCCTTACCTCGTATCCTTCTCCGGCCACAACGTCGCCCTCGACCAGATCTTCCACGAAGATGTCGTAGCTTCTCTGAAAGTATCCCGTGTCCAGGATTCTCTCGGTGAACTCCTCCGTCCTCGGGGGACCGTAGATGTAGAGAGGATGCTCGCGGCCCTCCATCTCGAGGGTCTGGATCAATCCCAGTAGTCCCGAGAAGTGGTCAGCGTGCCAGTGGGATATGAAAATCCTGTTGATCTTCATCAGACCCAGCCTGTTGGACATTATGCTCCGCTGGGATCCCTCCCCGCAGTCGAACAGCAGCCTCTCTCCGTCATAGTTAACCATGTTACAGGCCAGTGCCCGGTCCCTCGTCGGCACCGCGCTCGAGGTTCCCACCGTCCATACTTCCATGGCTATACTCGCCCCTGTTATACTAATCAAGGTACGCCATCAACCGGAGGCTTAATGAAAGGTTGTCACCAGACAATAACCATGAGCAGTGTGGCGAGTGGCGGCAGAAAAGAAGTGCTAAAAGAAAACCATGTTCCAGAAAAGGAAGTTGATGAGCCACACAGACCAGAAGAAAGTGATATTGATGACGATCCGCCGCCGAAAGATCGAGAACCTGAAAGAGAGATCAGGATAAGAGAGAACCTGGAGAAAGTATTCTTTCCAGAAGACGGGAAAAGCCTGCAGTCGGTCTACGAGACTGCAATGGGACACGGTAAAGTTGAAGGCGTCAAGACGTTCTGCAGGATGGTTTCCAAGCATCTTGAGAGACTGGACGAAGAAGTGTCGGTGCTGCTCTACGAACAGGATGGAAAGCTCAAGGTCGGAGCCTACAACGACGGAAAGACCTGTATCGCTGCGGACAGGGAATCATGGGAGCTTTACAGAAACATACTTTCTGGCAGCGATGAAGGTTCCGGAGAGCCAATCCTCAGTCCCGGAATGGAGTACCATCCGGAAGAGCTCCCCGGAATATTCAAGTCGGACAGGTACCAGATCGACCTAGGAGACCATATCTACGGTAAGCTCAAGGACGGGGTAGTAGCGGTTGGAACGTCTGAACACCATGACAAGATCGAAGACTGGGAGCTATACGAAAATTAGATTACTTGATGTAAATATAACGAGTGAGATACTTGTGGACGTACACGCTGTAGTTTGCCTCCATTCCGG
>JBDGRC010000011.1:0-9688 GCA_042218495.1 Candidatus Nanohaloarchaea archaeon
TCAGCCGCCAAATCTCTCCAGCCCGCTCTGCTTGCCCTTCCCCTTCAGCTGGCCTTCGGTGTAGCCGAAGACCTTGAGCACGCGAAGGGATACCGGAAGTATCTGGTTGTCGATGTAGTAGTCGGCGTCGTACTCCTCGGCGTACTTGATGAGCTCAGCTCGAGAGGAGATGCTGCCGGCTCCCGGAGTGATTACGTACCCTACGGTAGTCTCGGGTTCTATCCCCTCCCCTCTATCTCTGGCCTTCTTTACCGCTTCAACGTGAGGAGCAGTCGACTGGTAATCCTCCGGAGGCTTCGTGAGCGTCGTGTATATCTTCAGATCTTCTACGTCTGTCTCTCCATCTCTGAGATCCTCTACCCTGTCCTTCACCAGCTCGGCTCCGGACCCCGGGTCACCTTCCAGTACTCTGCGGAGTACCTCCTTCTGCGTGCGCTTGGCGATCGGGCTCCAGTCCCTCCTCACCTGCTCGAATCCCGTTATCTTCATCGACCCGTCTTCGGAGAGCAGAGCATACTTCTTCTTCGCTCCCTCTCCCGAATCGGTGGACGTGAAAAAGCCTCTCTCGAAGTAACCCTCCAGCTCAAGCTCCATGAATGACGGAAGATTCCGATTAACCTCCTCGAGGTAGTCCGGCACCTGATCCCGGAGATCATCCTTTCTGAGGAAAACGGAGTCCGTGTCACCATAGACCACCTCGAAGCCCTTTTCCTCGGCCAGGTCGATGGCATCCTCAATGTACTCTCTTCCAAGGTACGTTGTGGCCTCCGCAGCCTCCCTGGAGTACCAGCGAGCTCCTTCGTAACCAAGATACCCATAGAAAGAGTTTGCAAGTATTTTCAGAGCCCTTTGGCGGCTATCCAGGTTCCTGTAGCCGCCGGCACCATGTTTGTTTTCAATCTCTTCCTTAATCTGGTTCCTCTCCCTGATTAACCGCTCTATGAGCTCCGGGAAGAATCCCTGTTCGTCCTGGCAGAACTCGTATCCAAGCTCCTCGATCTCAAATGCATCCTCGCAACCTTCGACGTTCAAGGTCTCCGGAGATATGTTGTGAGAGACCATCACGGTCGGGTACAGCGACTTGAAGTCCAGCAGAGCCATTTCCTCGTACAGCCCTGGCTCGGGAGAATACACGAAGCCGCCGGAGTACGCGCCCTTTCTCCTCCTTTCCTGGCGCTCGCCTTCGAAAGGTCTGTTGGGCGCAAGAATGCCTCTTTCGGAAGCCTCCCGGAGCAGAAAGTTCTCCGTCAGCTGGCCATAGGTCAGCCTGCAGGCGTCAAACGGTATAAGCCCGGTGATACGTGATATCTCCATCACCTGAGGGACGATCTCCTGGGAAAGGCTGTAGGCTATCCTGGAATCCTTTATCGCGTACTCCGCGAGCTCATCCAGCCTCCTGCCTTCCCTCCACCACTCCTTCATCTGTTCATAGGAAACGTCCTCCTTCTCCATCCCGAGAAGTTCCCTGGCGACGGAATCAAGGTCGAGCTTCTCGGAGTCGAGCCCGGGCGACATCACGTGCTCGACGAACGGATAGAGGTCGAGATGCATCCTTCCCTTCACTCTGGCCGACGAAAACCTTCCTCTCCGGTCAAACTTGACCCTCTCGCCGAGCCTTCCGATCTCCAGCTCCATGCCGTGCGACTGGAAACGCTCCCTCAGCCTGTGGAAGTCATACTCGTCCGTATTGTAGCCCGTTATCACCTGTATCCTTCTATCGTTTATCACGGATTCAAAGCGCCTGAGGAGTGCTTTCTCGCTCTCGACCGTCTCCACCTCCGGCCTTTCGATATCGGCGGTCGTGAGCAATAGATCTTCATCTTCAAAGGAGAAAGCCGCCATCGCTATCTCCCCGTCGATGACCTCGAGGTCGAAGGCCGCGGTAGTGTAATCGAACTCTTCCTCCTCACGGCCGCCGACATCTTCAACCTCGTAGTCGTAATCCTCATCCTCTTCCAGCTCCAGCTCGATGACTCCCGCGGGTTCTATGCCCCTGTCGATTATGTAGCGCTTGTAGAAGGGAATATCGAACTCCCTCGTCTTCTGAACGGATTCCAGCCTCGCCACCGCGGATCTTATCTTCGGTACTTCAGGAGGTATCTCCGCGTAGACCTTCAGAACCTCTACATCATCTCCGCCGTCAGTCATACTGATTCTTTCCGTTCGATGGACAGGCAGGAAACCATCTTCCTCCGACTCGATGCCCTCGCCGATCTCGTCTTCACAAGTTTCAAGGTCGTCGCCGATTACGTAGAAGTACGGTCTGAAGCCCCTGTCGACAGCCACGAAGGATTCATCCCCGGAGTCACAGTACAGCCTTACCACGGGATCGCGGCCTTCGATCGTGTAGTCGACATCGACCACGGCAGCCTCCTTTCTCATGTGAAAACTGAGTATCCGAACGTTAAGTAAATCCCCGGATCGAAAGACGCCGGCTCCAGCTCATGGAGCTGAAAGCCGTGACAAGAGTTTCCAGTATGCTCGGGAACCCCATTTCTATCGGGAAACGTACCCGAGTAGACATTTAGTGGTCTCAGCACACCGGTTCGCTGACAGATAATGGTACAGACACTCGGCAGCCCCGTAGTTCGTAAGTCGGGAACAGGAACACCCCCAGCGACAAGACCGGTGACAGGCAACCATCACGGCGGGTTGCAGGTGAAATTGCATCGGCAAAAGGAGTAGAAAAGCACCGAGAAGTGGAAGATTTTTATATGAAGTATGAGAAATGGTAAACACGACAGGAAAAGTTCAAACGAGGTGAGATCACAATGGCAGAACTACCACTCGCACCAGTCAAGCGAATCGTCAAGCAGGCAGGCGCTCATAGAGTTTCCGAGGACGCGGTCGAAGAGCTAAGAGACGAGCTCGAGGACCACGCGGAAGACAGAGCAAGAGAAGCCAAAGAGTACGCAGAGCACGCAGGCCGCAAGACGGTTCAGGCTGAAGACGTCAGAGCTTCCCAGTAAGGGAAGCCACCCTGTTTATCTTTTCTTTCTCACATACAATGGTTACATGCGCATAGAGAACAGCTTCATTCAAATACCCGGAATCGGCGAGAAGACCGAGAAGAAACTCTGGAAGGACGGAATCACTCGCTGGAGCGACATTGAGGACACGGACTCTATTTCGGAGAGGAAACAGAAGCGAGCGACCAGGTTCATCAAAAAGGCAAGGAAGAACCTCGAGGTCAACAACACGCCCTTCTTCAGGTCGGAGTTCGACTCCCAGCACTTCTGGAGGATGTACCGGAACTTCGAGGAGAGAGCGTGCTTCTTCGACATCGAGACGACAGGACTTGACCGAAAGAAGAACAGGGTAACTACCGTCAGCTTCCACATGGGAGACAGCACCGAGACGTTAGTGGCCGGAGAAGACCTCGACCAGGATAACCTGCGCGAGATATTTCACGAGGCGGACATATTCGTCTCCTTCAACGGCAAGCGGTTCGACCAGCCCTTCCTGGAGCACAACTTCAACGTAAGCATGGATAAGCCACACATCGATCTGATGTACCCGGCCAGAAGGATCGGGCTCAGCGGAGGACTCAAGAAGATAGAGAAACAGCTGGGGATTGAAAGAGAGCTTGAGGACCTCGACGGCAGGGAAGCAGTACGTCTATGGAAGGAATACGAGAAGGGAGACCAGGAATCTCTGGAAAAACTGGTTAAATACAACAGGTACGACACCAGGAACCTCAGAGAGCTCCTCGAGCACGTTCACGAGCGTCTAGACTCAAAGGTGTTCAGACCACACCTGGATTAGAAAGAGTTAAAAGGGCAGACCAACAATATCGAGATGAAAGAAGATGGTCTTGGTCCAAAACACTATGCCACTCTCTGGAAACATGTTCGTGGATCTGGGGAGAATGTATAATATCTCCAAGGCCAAGGCCCACTACAACATCATCCTAGAGTGAAGCGGGATGAAGCCTTGGCCCTTACGAGGGCCACGCGCCGACCGCGAAACGAAACAACTCAGAAAGGAGCTTCACCTGCCGTCTCTGCATCGACAAGCTCCTGAAAACCGGCTCATGCTTGCTAGGTATGGGTCGGTGACGGAAAATTATTATCAGAGAGGACAACACACGACCGGAAAAAAGAGGATGATCAAGATGGACGCGAACGTACGGGAGTTCGAGGCCGAGCTACAGGCACAGGACGAATCAAGGGACTCCGCACTCCAGCTACACAGAGAAGCCACAGTAGTGCCCGCCACGACGCTGTAGAAAGAAGCCGGGGAGGCAGTTTTTCACGCTGCAGTTTTCGCCTCCCCGGACTACCACTTTTTATTCCCTCGCCGCTGACTCGTACGCGGCCCACCCGTTCGCCATGGAATCCAGAACCGAAGTGAAGGAGGTCGCCGGTCTGACTATCTTCTCCCTTCCCTTTTCTCCCTCGTTCCTGCCGCGGTACTCCGTGTAATCGTACTTTATCACACCCAGACGCCGGAGCTTCGGCAGTATCTTGTTCTTGAGGTTGGACTTACCTTTCTCATGACCCCATTCATCGAACGCGTTCAGCTTCTGCGAGTCGATCTCCCCCTCCTCCTTGAGCTCCCGGAGGAATATCTTCGCGTACTTGTTTCTCCTGGGAGACTGCTCCTTCGGGAAGAAAAGGTCAACGATCTTCTCCCAGTTCCACGCCCTCTCGCTCTTCCTGTACTTCGACTCGTCGAGAGGAATAGCTATCGAGTGTTTCGTCACCACTGTCGAAGACTTTCTGACCTCGTCATCTACTTCTACCATATCTTTGATTGGCAGTTTCGGAATAAAGGTTCTGGGTTATGAAATCAGTTCGGTTCAAAAATTCTTCCGGTCGTAAGTCATCCATGGACACGGAGGAACTCAGCCGCGAGGAACTCGTCGAGGCCCTGGAAGTGCTGGACAGGGAAGCCGCCGAGCTGGAACAGGAACGCGATGACTGGGAACAGAAGGCGAAGAAGTTCAAGGCCGACTTCGAGAACTTCAAAAAGAAGCAGGACGAAAGAAAGGAGCGGTGGCAAAACAAGGCGCAGCAGAAACTGGCGGAAGACCTGATAGAGGTCATAGACAACCTGGAGCGCGCGATCGCCAGCGCCGACGAGGAGACAGCGGTCGTGAAAGGCGTCAAGATGGTGGCAGACCAGCTCCACGACGAACTCGAGAAGCGCGGACTGGAGAGGATAAACGCGGAAGGAGAGGAGTTCGACCCTCGTTACCACAAAGCCGTTGAGAGCCGGGAGCACGATGAGAAAAACGTGGTTCTCGAGCAGAAGAAGCCAGGTTACGTGTTCGACGAGAAGGTTCTGCGGGAAGCGGAAGTGGTTGTCTCCGAATACAGCGAAGAATAATAAGTAGTCATCATATCCAGACAACCTTTATTCAAATATGAGGAACTCTGGCACGATAGCGACCAGAGAATGAAATCGAGAAACGATAAATAATGAAAATTACTCTTCACGTATAGAAGAATCGCTAGGGAGCAGTTTTTCCGTTTTTCTGAATCTTCTGTATCGAGGCAGAATGGAAAATACTAGAGATTCTCGCCGAGGTATTCCTCCGCCCAGACGGCCATGTAACCGTTTGGATCTCCGAGACCTATAACGGCCCGATCCGTATCAGAGTCTGAATCCTCGTACATAGCAGATGGTCCTGCGTAGAACACCGCCACTCTTTCATCCAGCTGATTGATCTCCGCCTCGTTTACGCTTACGCTGATATCATTCCTGAAAACGTCATTTTCTTCGAAGATGTTGTTTTCATTATAAACATGGACCGCTTCAACACGGACTGCTCCGTCAAAAATACTGCTGACACCGATATAGTACTGATGCTTCGGAAGTCCTGGCTGAAAATCGACAGAATCTCCGACAGAAAGTTTCGCAACCACATCAGCCCCCTCGAGGACTTTTTCCCTCTTTTCTATTTCAGACATTCCAGATGTGTCGGGTTCTCCGCACCCCGCCGTCAACAGACTAGCTCCAGTAGCCCCCAAGGCCTTCAGATACTTCCTTCTCCGGACATCCGTAGACTCAGAACTCATAGGTTATCTTGGCGTGACAAATAATATAACTCAGAGAACAGCCGAACTATCATTAAAAGTTTTTGATCACTTCAACAAAACGTAGGTGAAAACAAAATGGGCAAGATCATCGGAATCGACCTCGGAACAACGAGAAGCGCAGTAGCAGCGGTAGAAGATGGAGAACCACAAATCCTCGAGAACGCGGAAGGCGAACGCGTAACGCCCTCCATAGTCGCGTTTGACGACGATGAACGACTCGTCGGGAAGCCGGCGAAGAACCAGATGCTGACCAACGAGGAGAACACAGTCCGGTCAATCAAGCGTCACATGGGAGAGGAATACGAGGTTGAGCTCGAGGGCGAGGACTACACCCCGCAGGAGATCTCCTCGATGATCCTCCAGAAGCTGAAACAGGACGCCGAGGACAAGCTAGGGGAAGAAGTCGAGAAAGCCGTCATCACGGTTCCCGCGCACTTCGACGACACTCAGCGCCAGGCAACGAAGGACGCGGGCGAAATCGCGGGACTCGAGGTCGAAAGAATACTCAACGAGCCCACTGCAGCGTCGCTGGCGTACGGACTAGACGAAGAAAAAGATCAGACCGTCCTCGTCTATGACTTCGGAGGAGGAACCTTCGACGTCACAGTTCTCGAGATTGGAGACGATATCTACGAGGTCCAGTCGACGGAAGGCGATAACGACCTCGGAGGCGACGACTTCGACCAGGAGATCGTCGACTACCTCGTCAGCGAGTTCGAGGAAGAAAACGGCGTCGACCTGACGGAGAGCGACGAGGCGATGCAGAGGCTGCGTGAGAACGCCGAAGAAGCCAAGAAGGAGCTTTCATCCCGGAAGTCAACCAAGATACAGATCCCGTTCATCTACCAGGAGGACGGCGAGACATACAACCTCAAACAGGAGCTGACGCGATCCAGGTTCGAGGAGCTCGTGGAGGACCTGATCCAGAGGACTACCGAGCCTACTGAGACCGCCATCGAAGACGCCGACATCTCGAAGGAGGACATCGACGAAGTCATCCTCGTCGGAGGAACGACGCGTGTTCCAGCGGTACGTGAACACGTACAGGCGATAACGGGTCAGGAGCCGGATAAGTCGGTTTCACCGGATGAAGCGGTCGCGATGGGTGCCGCGATCCAGGCAGGTTCGATCTCGGGAGAGATGGACGACCTGCTTCTGCTCGACGTTGCCCCGCTCTCGCTCGGAGTCGAGGTGAAAGGCGGTATAACCGAGAAGCTGATCGAGAAGAACACAACCATCCCTGCGGAAGAGTCCAAGGTTTTCTCGACGGCGCAGGACAATCAATCCGTCGTCACAGTTCACGTCGTCCAGGGAGAACGGGAGATGGCGCGCGACAACAAGTCGCTCGGCCAGTTCAACCTCGAAGGTATCCCTCCGGCGCCGGCAGGACAGCCGCGGATCGAGGTCACGTTCGAGATCGACGCGGACGGAATCCTACACGTCTCCGCTGAAGAACAGGAAAGCGGCAAGGAAGCCTCCATTACCATCGAGGATCAGGCGCGTCTCGATGACGAGGAGATCGAGGAGATGAAGGAAGAGGCAGAAAAGCACGCGGAAGAAGACGAGAAGCGCCGCGAGTTCGTCGAGGCCAAGAACGAGGCCGACCAAGCAATCAGCCAGGCCGAGCAGCAGATAGACGAGCACGGCGAAAAGGTCGACGACTCTATCATCGATGATATCGAAGCCGCGATCGAGGACCTGGAAGAGACGCGGGAAAAAGTCGAGGAGATGGAAGACATCGAAGAGGCGAAGGAAGAGCTCGAATCAGCGGTCGAAGACCTTCATGACGAGCTGGCCGAGATCGGGAAGGAGATCTACGGCGGCGAGGGAGGAGCCGCGGGCTTCGATCCTTCCGACATGAGCGAGGAGGAAATCCGTCAGGCAGCCCAGAACATGAACATGGGAGGCGGAGCAGGACCCGGTGGAGGCTCCGGAGACGACGTGGTTGACGCCGACTACGAAGAGGTCGACACCGACGAGGAAGAGTAACACTCTTCCGTCAAACATTTAATTCCTACGTATAAGTAAACACTCATGGCAACGGTATCGGCGCGCGTCCCGGACGGGCTGAAGGAGGAGATATCAGAGGAAGGGATCGAGGTTAGCCCCATTATAAGAGAGGCTCTGGAGGAGGAGCTAAAGCGAAGAAGGCGGAAGCAAGCAAAAGAGAAGTCTGAAAAACTACCTGAGATCGGTACCGGAGAGGAGCTTGCTGAAGAGATCCGAAGAGACCGGAAGAGATGATATACGACACCAGCAGCCTGGTTCACCTGCTATTCAATGGAGAGGTAGAGGAGCTATTTGATTCAGGAACCCTGGAACTGGCTTTCTACGAGGCCAGCAACGTAATCTGGAAGAAGAACAGTCTGCAGAACAGGATCAACAACCAGGAAGCAGAAGAAGCTTTGGAAGCTCTGAAAATTATCGAAAGAGAGATGGAGATACAAAAACCGGACAGAAAGAAAGCGATGAAAATAGCAAGAGAAGAAGAAATAGCATTCTACGATGCATCATTCATCTCTGTAGCGAGAGACAGAGGAGAAAAACTGGTAACGGAAGACCATGAAATGAAAAAATCAGCAGAAGACTACGTCAAAACAGTCTCAACTAGTAAATAAGTTTTCTAGCAGACCAAGTTGTGGTAAGAGTGGCGAGAGAATACTACGAGCTTCTGGGTGTTGAAGAGGACGCCTCTCAGGACGAAATCAAGAAGGCGTACAGGAAGAAGGCGAAGAAGTACCATCCCGACTCAAACAAGGATACAGCGGACGAGGAGAAGTTCAAGAAGATAAACAAGGCGTACGACGTGCTCAGCGACGAGGAGAAGAGGAAGAAGTACGACCAGTTCGGCAAGCAGGGCGTCGAAGGTCACGCCGAGCGAGGGCAGCGGCGCGCGGCCTCCAGCTTCCAGGATCTCTTCGAGCAGATGTTCGGGGGCGGTGGATTTGGAAGCAGGGGAAAATCCAGCCGCGGCCAGGATGCCAGACTTCAGGCAACCATCACGCTCGAGGAAGCGTATCAAGGAGTCGAAAAGACCTACGACGTCAAAAGACGGCGTCAGTGCCAGGAATGTGACGGAACAGGCGCGAAAGGCGAGGAAACAAAGTCCTGCACCGAGTGCAACGGCCAGGGACAGGTCAGGAAGCAGCAGCGAACTCCTTTCGGTATAAGCCAGACGGTTCAGGAGTGCCCGAACTGCGACGGCCGTGGAGAAGTTCCAGAAACTAAATGTAGCTCCTGCGAAGGAAAAGGTGTCAAAAGGCACGAAGAGACGATCAGCTTTGACATTCCTGCGGGCGTGGAATCCGGGCAGAGGCTCAGGCTCCGCGACAAGGGGCACGAGGACCGAGATGGCCGGTCAGGAGACCTCTACGTTCTCGTGGAGGTGGAGGAGCACGACGCCATCGAGAGACGAGGCGACGACCTCTACACGGTGGTACACGTCGGCGTAGGAGACGCGGCCCTTGGAGCGGACGTCGAGGTCCCACACCCGGACGGAGAACTCAAGGTAACGGTTCCGTCAGGCACTCAGCCCGGAGAGGTACTCCGGCTCCGGGGAGAAGGCATGCCGGCCAGGAGAGGCAGCGGAGACTTCTACGTGAAGGTGGATGTCCATATACCAGAGAGTTTGACATCCGATCAAG
>JBDGRC010000110.1:0-16603 GCA_042218495.1 Candidatus Nanohaloarchaea archaeon
TCTCTTGGTCTTCTTGATCTCCTCCAGGAGCTTCAGTATCTTCGTCTGAGTCTCGGCAGCCTCCACGATCTTCTCCAGCAGCTCCTCGTACCTGTCCGCGACGGAGTCGATCCTGGAGGTCGAGGAGCTGAAGCCGTAGTCCCTCTCCATCACGTTCTTCTGGACATCGTTAACCGGTTCAATCTCCGGTACGAGCACTCCCATTATGTTCTGCGTGCTGCTTTTAACCTTAGGAGCGGTGTCAACGGGCAGTGCAGCGGCCTTTATTGAGCCCTCGCCGTCGTAGACCTTCGCCAGCTTCAGCTTCAGTCTGCTCTCGGCGTGAAGGTCCGCCAGCTCCTCGTTGATCTCTTTCGCCTCGCCAGCTATCTCCATGAACTCGTGGATCAGACCATCACGCTTCTTCTCCAGTATGTCGTGTCCGCTTTCCGCCAGCTCTATTCTTTCCTTCAGCCGGAGCTCCTCCGAACGCGTAAGCTTGACATCATCGCTCATTATCTTTCCCCTCGAGGTGTTCTTCTTTGATCTTTGTCCATGAGTCCTTTCTTAGATCTCTTTCCCAGGTTTCATGGACAGGCATACCTGGAATGGCTTTCTGTAGCAAGGATTTAAAGCCGCTCCCGTACCCATTGGCAATGAGCTTTACGTTCACGCTGTCTGCTCCTTCCGCATAGGATACGTCATATCCATTCTCACCCATCTCTTCCAATAAACCACGGGGGGCGGAGTAACCCATGGCTTCGAAAATATCTCTTGCCGCCTCTACTCCTATTTCTCTTTCTATCTCCCTCTGTTCGCTTGCCATGTTCATTTCCGGTCACTCCATGTACCTGTCCCGGAGATCGCTGTCGACCCTGATGAGCTCGTCCTCCGGCAGGATGTCAAGCAGCTCCCACGCCAGGTTCAACGACTCCTCTATCTCCCGGTTTTCGTAGTATCCCTGGTCTATGAACTCCTTCTCGAACCTGTTCGCGAACTCGAGAACTTTCTCGTCCCTGTCGCTCAGTGCGTCCTCTCCGACGATCGCAACGAGATCTCGGAGGTCCTCTCCCTCGGCGTAGAGGGCGTAGAGCTGGTCGGAAAGGTCTCCGTGGTCCTCGCGCGTGAATCCTTCTCCTACCCCGTTGTCCATTAGCCTTGACAGCGATGGGAGCGGATTGATAGGAGGTTTCGCGCCCGAGTTCTCCAGATCCCTGTCGACAACGATTTGGCCCTCGGTGATGTATCCGGTCAGGTCCGGAATAGGATGCGTTATATCGTCGTTCGGCATCGTCAGGATCGGTATCTGCGTGACGCTTCCTTCACGCCCCTCGATGATGCCCGCGCGCTCGAACAGGTTCGCGAGGTCCGTGTACATGTATCCCGGGTATCCTCTGCGCCCGGGTACTTCCTCCCTGGCGGCCGATACCTCCCTCAGCGCGTTGCAGTAGTTTGTCATGTCAGTCATTATGACCAGTACCTCCATGCCTCTGTCGAACGCCAGGTATTCGGCCGTGGTAAGCGCGAGCCTGGGAGTCAGGATCCTTTCCGGAGCCGGATCGTCGGCCTGGTTCAGGAAGACTACTGAACGTTCGAGAGCACCGGTCTCACGGAACTCATCCATGAAGGCCTGGGACTCCTCCTCGGTAATTCCCATTCCGGCGAACACGACGGCGAACTCCTCGTCCTCGCCCTGTACGTCCGCCTGTCTGGCAATCTGTGTTGCCAGCTCGTTGTGTGGAAGCCCGGATCCCGAGAAGATGGGCAGCTTCTGGCCGCGGACTAGAGTGTTCATCACGTCTATTGTGGATACGCCCGTCTGTATGAAGTCCTCCGGCAGCTCCCTGGAGTAAGGGTTGATTGCCTCACCCACGATGTCTCGTTCTTCGTCGGGGATTATCTCGGGTCCTCCGTCCACGGGATCGCCGGTGCCGTCCAGTATACGGCCCAGCAGGTCCTCCGTCAGCGGCATCTTGACGTTCTCGTCCATGAAACGCACCTTGGCGTCCTGGCCGATCCCCCGGGTCTCCTCGTAGACCTGGACTACTACGACTTCTTTCGACGTCTCGAGGACTTCTCCCTTCTTTACCTCTCCCTCAGGAGTCTCTATCTCTACGATATCTCCGTAGGAGATGTCTTCGGTTTTCTCGACAAATACTAGCGGTCCTTTGACCTGGTTGATAGTTTCGTATTCCTGTTGCATAGTATCTATTCACCTCGAGAGTGAGAAGAGGGTTTTCAGCCCTCAACCACCTCCTCGAACTCTTCGTCCATCTGTTCGCGGACCTCCTTGATCTTGTCCTCCCATTGCTCCGAAGTCTTTACCTCGGAGATCTTGTTCCGGGAGGAAAGCGAGACTATGTCCTCTACAAGTGCTCCTTCGTCGAGCGCTTCCCGGGCACGATCACCCCACTCGAGAACAAGCTCCAGCTGGCTGTATGTCTTCTCCGGCGACGAGTACTGGTCTACAGGGTGGAATCCGTTCTGCTGAAGGAAGTGCTGCTTGATCATGGTCGCGATCTCCAGGGTCAGACGGTCTTCGTCCTGCAGCGCGTCCTTACCGACGAGCTGGACGGTTTCCTGCAGGTCGCCGTCTTCCTGGAGTATGTCCCTTGCTCTCTGGATGTTTTCGCTCCAGTCCTCTCCGGCGTTCTCTTCCCAGTAGTCCTTCAGGTCGTCGAAGTAGCCCGAGTACGAGTCGTCCCAGTTGATCGCCGGGAAGTGCCGCTTCTCCGCGAGATCGGAGTCGAGCGCCCAGAAGTTCTTGACAACTCTGAGGGTGTTCTGGGTTACCGGCTCGGAGAAGTCTCCTCCCGGTGGCGAAACTGCCCCGATTATAGAGACGCTTCCCGGTTCGTTCACGCCTAGTGGCTCCGCTCTTCCGGCGCGCTCGTAGAAACCCGCGAGCCTTGAAGCGAGGTAGGCTGGATATCCACGTTCTCCGGGCATCTCCTCCAGCCTGGCGGAGATCTCCCGCATCGCCTCCGCCCATCGAGAAGTTGAGTCCGCCATCAGCGCGACGTCAAGCCCCATGTCCCTGAAGTACTCGGCGATAGTGACTCCGGTGTAGATCGATGCTTCACGCGCCGCCACCGGCATGTTGGATGTGTTTGCGATCAGCACCGTCCTGTCGATGAGCTTGTCTCCTGTCTGCGGGTCCTCGAGCTCCGGGAACTCCTCCAGAACCTCCGTCATCTCGTTTCCTCGTTCCCCACATCCGATGTATACGATGATGTCGGCGTCGGAGAACTTCGCCAGAGACTGCTGGGTGACGGTCTTGCCGGAACCGAAAGGACCGGGTATAGCGGCAGTACCGCCCTTGGCCAGGGGGAAAAGACCGTCAAGAACTCTCTGACCTGTTATAAGGGGAACCTCCGGCTTTAGGTCCTCCCTGACTTCTCTAGCGTCCCTTACCGGCCACTCCTGTTTCATCGAGACCTCTTCTCCATCAACCACGGCGACCGTCTCGGTGACAGTGTGCCCTCCCCTGTGGACTTCCTCTACCTTTCCGCCATCGTGGTCGGGAGGCAGGAGCACCTTGTGCTCTCCGTAGTCGACCTCGACCGTACCGATCACATCTCCGGCGCTGACTTCTTCGCCTTCTTCCACTGCGGGTTGGAAGTCGTACTGTTTTTCCTCGTCGATTCCGGGCGCGTCCTCTCCCCGCTCTATGAAATCTCCGGATATTTCCTCGAGCTCGGGAAGCGGTCTCTGGAGTCCGTCGTAAATGGAGCCGAGAAGCCCGGGACCGAGCTCAACGGAAAGAGGCTGCTCGGTATTGTGTACAGGTTCACTTGGCTTCACTCCTGTAGTATCCTCATAGACCTGAATGTAGGTTTTTTCGCCCTCTATTTGGATTACTTCTCCCATCAGTCCTTCCTCGCCGACGTAGACGACGTCGTACATCTGGGGATTCATCTCCGTCGCAACCACTACGGGTCCTGCAACTTTGAAGATTTCTCCGTCAGCTTCTGAAGAGTCAAGTTCTTGTCTTGCCATGTTTGATTGTCACCTTAGTACTGTTTTGTCAAACGTGCTGGAACGGCCGGTACTGTCATTCTGAACCGACTGTATCCGCTTTTCATGATATATCAGCGCCGATCACCTTTCTTATCTGCTCCTGGAGGTCGGAGCTTTCTCCTTCCTCCGAGAGAGATACGACAACCGGGTCCACGGATGACCTGACGTCTTCCCGTATCCTGCCGGGGAGGTTCTCGATGTCATCTTTCTCTGCTACCACGATTCCTATGTCCTCTCTTTCGATCAGATCCTGGATTTCCTCTTTGAAATTCTCCTGTCCGTGGATCTCCTGGACGCCTGCGAGCCTGAATCCGAGGCAGAAGTCCTCATCACCTATAACCGCAATTTCTTTTTCAGACATCAGGGAATCACCAGGTTACTTCTGATGGTTTCAGGGTTCTGGACCTTCGTTTCACGCGCTCTCGCCAGCATCCTGAGGTTCTTTACCTCGGTTCGCTTCGCAACTATGTAACCGAGGATTGACGTGGCGCCCAGCGGTTCGGCATGAAGCATCCTGAGGGCGTTCCTCAGTCTCTCCACCTCCAGACGGTGCTCGACGTCCTCAAGTCTCTCTGGGTAGTCCCTGTCCCTTGCTTCCGACAGTACCCCGATCGCCTCCTCGAGGCTCCCCGACGACATCAGCTCGTTAACTATAGCGTCTTCCTCGCCGTTGAGCAGGTGCTCTCTTACCTCTTCCGCGTTGTATCCGTACTTTTTCAGCCTCAGGGCAGTGATAATGTTCTGATGATCGATTTCGCTCTTTATGAAATCATTGAACTGACTGCTTCCGGTTTTCTGACAGAGGAGGGAGAGTTCTTCGGTGTAGGCTCTGTCAAGACCTGTCTCAACGTCCAGGAGGTCCTCGCCTTCAATATATTTTCTGTAGTCCACTTCAGAGTCTGGAAAGCTGATTTTCTCCACGAGGTCTTTGTAGCTTCCTTCCATCATGGTTTCCAGTTCGCTGAAGCTGTACCTGTTCATCGGCATCAGCAGGTCTCTGGCCGCCTCTTCCTCCCCGACTTCCTTCGCCCGCAGAACCCTCTTCAGGGTTAGTATGTCGAAACGTCTCAGGTAAACATTGATAATCTCCGACAGCGTCTCGGGAGCCATTTCTATCAGCTCATGCATGGAGTTAACGAGATTCCGGTTGAGTGCGAGCTCTATGAGGTCCGTGCCCTCATATCGTGCTCCAAGCTCGTCTATCTCCTCTTTGTAGTCACCTTCCTCCAGCCTCTTCGCGATCTGGTTGGGCTCCATCTTTATGAGATCTTCGTAATCCCTTTCTTCCAGCAGCTTTGCTTTCTTTGCGCTGACCCTTGCGTACATGTAGGGGTAGTCTCTGGAAGACCTCAGGAGCCTTGATATCAACTGAAAAGCACCTCGGAAACCTCCTTGCGTTTTTCATCTTTCATGCTCTCTTTGATCCTATCCATAGTGAATGACTGACTTCTCTCTCCGTTCTCCGATATGAGAACTATTCCCGTGCTCTCTATCTCCTCCGGATCGAATCCTCTGTCCTCTGCCGCTTCCTGGAACTCCTCGGAAGCCCTGATGCTGCCGACCTCGAAGCCTGCCCTATCCATGCATGTCTCGAGGAACATGTCAGCGTTCTCCGTGGAGCTCTCCTCGATCCGTTTCCTGAAGTCTCTGAAAGTCTGTCTCAGCGCCGCGTGCTTCGCCTTCTGCCGCTTCTGCCTTGCCTCCATCCTGGCGCTCGATACTCTTCTCTTCTCCATCTTTTCCCTCTGTTCCTCTGCTTCTTTTTCTGATTCCTCTCTAATTTCTTCCGCTTTCTCTCTGGCTTCTTCCATGATTTCTCGTGCTTCTTCCTCTCCTTCATCCCTTATTCTTTCTGCTTTCTTCTCCGCTTCACTTATGACGTCGTCCTTGACTTCTTTGAGTCCCATAGTATTTTTTTAAATAAATCAGGCGTTTGGAAGGGTCGAGGACCCTTCCGGTTTTTCTAGATGAATCCTGTGGTGATCAGGGAGACAACCAGGCCGAAAATGACGATCGACTCTGGGATTGCCACGAGTATGAGGACTGAACCGAATAGATCGTCGTCCTCGGCAAGCGCACCTATTCCCGCGGAGCCAATCTTTGCCTGTGCGTAACCGGTGGAAATAGCTGAAAATCCGATCGCCAGGGCGGCTCCTAGGGCGGCTCCCATCTCTACAGCCACTCTTGGATCACCTTTGAAACTAGTTTTGAGGGTTTTACCATGAAGTATTCTTTCTGAGATTCCATTGACCTCACTCTAGCTGCCCGCTCCGAACGGAGCGTACTTTCTGCCTCCTCCCTCGTAGAACTTGCTGAACATCTCCACGTAGTGAAGACGTATTCCCTGGAGGAAGCCTTCCATGATTTTGATGAACGTGTTGAAGACGTGACCGATCACGAGGACCAGTGTTCCCAGCAGGAAACCGGTGATACCTCCCATGCTGAACAGAGGTTTTGCCATCGCGTTCACCACTGCTGCCAGAGCCACTGCCGCCACCGAAACTCCGAAGAGCCTCAGGTATGATAGGATGTTCGCCAGAAGGGAAGGTATCTCCACAATGCCCTCTATTCCCTCCCCGACGTAAAGGCTGACTGCCGCTATCAGCAATATCGGTGCTCCGACCTGGAAGCCGAACGTGAACCACGCCAGGGCACCTATCTCGAGCACAAGCCAGGATATTTTCTCAAGGAACGCGTCCTTGAGGCCGTGGTTGGTAAACTCGTTGTAGAAACCGATGAGGTATCCCAGGTTCACGTGCGCAAAGCCTATCACGGCCGCCATATTGAAGACCTGTCCCAGGTGCTCGGCCCTGTGGAAGAGTATCGGTATCTTCTCAAACAGATGCACTCCCGTCGCTGCCGCCAGCTCGCTGTGGTGGCCGAATATCACGAAGCCGAACGCGTCTCCGAAGGCCAGGCCGAACGCAAATGTGGCCACGGAGGCGTACATCAGCGACTGGAATATTTCCTTCGCCTCCGGAAACAATTTGTATCCTCCGAAGAAGACGGCAAGCGTCGTAAGTCCGTAGCCCGCGTCTCCTATCATGAAACCGAAGAAGAGAGGGAACGTGAGCATCAGAACCGCTGATGGGTCTATCTCGTTGTGGCGCGGAACGGAGACCAGGTCCGTGAGCGATTCAAACGGCTTTACTGGTCCAATGTTCTCGTGCTTCGTGGGAGGCTCTTTCTCGGCTTCTTCTTCCTGTATATGCACTCTGCCGTCGGTTTCCCTGTAGAGGGCTTCCCCGAGATCCTGGAACTTCTCGTCAGGTATCCATCCTTCCGCTATAAAGGTCTCGTCCGTTGTGGCAAATTCCAGGGGTGCCTCGGCCTTTTCCACCTTCTCGTTCAGGAACTCCTCGGCCTCCTCGAGCCGGGGTCTCCACGAATTCGCTGTCTCCCTGTACCTGCGGTTCAGATCCTCAACTTCTTCCTCTATCTCATTTATTCTGTCACGGACCTTATCCTCCGCCGATTCAACCGTTCCTTGGAACTCGATTTCCGGTACATCAATGACGTCCACTTCCCCGGAATCCAGGAGTTCTTCCGTCCCGGAATCCCTGCGGTAGACTAGGACGTTCGCACATTTTCCCTCGAAAAGCTCTCTAGAGCCCTTATCCATATCCTCTATCTCAGAGTCTCCATCCAGGACCGCGACGTCCAGCTCTCTCGTCCCATCCAGATCTTCAACAGTAAGCCCGCAGCCCCTGATCTTCTCCAGAAACTCTCCCTGTCTTTCAAGCCTCTTCTTCTCCTCCTTCAGTCTCACCTCTTCTTCCTGGAGGCTCTCAATCTTTCTCTTTACTTTCTCTATCATTGAATCAAGGTTAGAAAGGTTGAAACCTACGGAGCTGTTCCCGCTGTTATCTTCGGGTAGGCTGGATAGCAGCGAGCGTACCTCAACCAGCATCTCCGAGTACTCCTCGGCTCCCTCGAATGGGTTCCCGGTTTCCATCTCTCCCGTGTAGGTCTCCACGTCCAGGAGATTCAGCTCATACAGAGCATCCACAGTGCTGTGAAGGTGCTTCCTGTGGCCGGTGATGCTGATTTTGGTCATCTCTGCTGGCTTCATTCTTTAACCCTTCTTCAGAAATCTCTTCTCAAACTCCTCCATTAGAAGTTCAAGAGCTTCGTCTGACCGCTCCGCCGCCCTCTCGTCAATCTCCTTTGCGTCTTCCTCGGCTTCATTCAGAATTCTTTCTTCTCTCTCCTCAAGCTTGCTGCGATATCTCTCTATCTTCTTTCTCTTCGAATTCTCGGCTTCCCTTTTTGCCTCTTCCACTAGCTTCTCTGCTTCGGAATGGGCTTCGTCTATCCTTCTTTCCTTATCCTCTCTCGCCTTCTCCAGAATCTCATCGGCTTCGTTCTCTGCCTCCCGGACTTCCTGGATGACGTTGGACATAGAGCTAATCTAATTTCGTTCGCTTAGCGGAAGCTTATAAACGCTTGTAGAACCGGAGCAGGGCTCCTCATTATAAATTTACCGGTCCTTGTTGATAAGAACTCATGATATGATGTATGTATGGAAGAGCGCGGATGGGAGCTATTTGCTCCTGAAGAGGAGGAGCCCGACAGGGACTCGGATGTGTTCTTCAACGATCACATGCTTGCCAATAGGGACATATCCGAGGTGGCTTTCAGGGTTGGGTCCGGTCAGATTGATTCAGAGGAGATCCGTGCCTGTGACGCGATGGCTGCCACCGGCATCAGGGGTTTCCGCTACAGCAGTTTCGCGGACGAAGTCGTCATAAACGACAGCAAGCCGGAGGCGTACAGAAGCATTAAACGTGGAGCGGAGGCAAACGGCATAGACGTAGAGGCTCGCCAGGAGGACGCCAACGTACTGCTGTCCTCCAACAGGAACAGGTTTCACCTGATAGACCTGGATCCGTTCGGCCCCTTTACTGGCTTCCTCGACTCGGTCGCCCAGGCCTCGAACCACGAGAGCTTCGTCGGCCTGACGGCCACGGACAACGCGGTGCCGGCGGGAAGCTACAGGAAGACCTGCAAGCGGAGGTACGGCGCGGAGCCACTCAAGAACTCTCTCATGCACGAGACCGGGCTAAGAATATACATCAGGGAAGCTTTCAGGAACTTTGCGAGGTACGACAAGTGCTTCGAGCCGAAGCTTTGCTTCCATCAACGGCACTACTCGCGTCTGATCGGACGTGTTACGGAGTCAAAGTCCCGCACGAACAGCAACCTGGAGAACATCGGCTTTCTTTCCTTCTGTCCTGACTGCAGGTGGAGAGAGCTTGGCCGGGAGAGGAAGCGCTGCTGCGGCAGCTGCGGGGGAAAAGTCGACCACGCGGGGCCGCTCTGGACAGGCAAATTCTCCGACCGGCGGTTCACCTCGGAGGTTCTAGACCGGATGCCGGAAAGCTGGGAGGAGGCCAGGCAGATCGTGGGATTGATTGACGCCGAGTCGGAGATCCTGACTCCGTACTACGATCTGCACGAGATGAGTTCATCGATCGGGATCTCATCCCCAAAGCGCGATCAGGTGATCGAAGCGATACGTGAAAAGGGATATCCTGTCGAGAGAACCCATTTCGCTCCGACAGGCTTCAGGACCGATGCTCCTGTAGAGGATATTGTAGAGATAATCTCTGAGGCCTAGGCCGTCGATCGCTCATTGTACGATTTGTTGTCTAGTACAGGTAATCCGAAAAAGATTTAAGTATACTCAATGTACATAAGGAAATGGGTACTGTCAGCGTAAGGATGCCGGACGAGGAAATCAGGAAGCTGGAGGATCTTGCCAGAAGGAAGGGAAAAACACGTTCCGGCCTCCTGCGAGAACTTGCAGAAGAGAAAATTAGTGAAAACTCCATAGAGGTGCTGGAAAATCTTGTTGGGGTTCTTGATGCTTCTGAGGCCGAGAAATTCGAAGAAACCGTGGGCGAAGCAAGATCAGAGATGGAGGAAAGCATAGATAGAGGCACGATGAGGGAATTTGGAATTGATAATTGATACCTCCTTCTTGATCGACCTGATGAGGGCCGAGAAAGCAGCCATCCAGAAGCTGGAGGAACTTAAGAAGAGAGGAGTCAACGCGACCCTGACGCCCGTGGTTGCTTACGAGATATTCAGAGGTGCTGAAAAGTATGCGAAAAGTAATCAAGAGAAAGAAAAGATTGCGAGAGTGGTTAAGAAACTGCCTGCCGAGAGAAGATCGTTCAAATGGGAAGATGGAGTGGATTCGGCCTCGATAATGAATGATCTGGAAGAAGGTGAGAAGATAGAGATAGATGATGTGATGATATGTTCCGTGGCTCGAAGGACCGGTGAGATTGTTCTTACACGCAACTCCATCCATTTTGATCGACTGGACGGCGTTGAGGTCGAGACCTACTAGTTGTTCATCTTCTCAAGGTCTTCCTGGAGGCCGAGCTTCTCCGCCAGCTCCTTGTACCGGTTTCTTATGGTTACCTCCGTGACTCCCACGACGTCGGCCACCTCTCTCTGAGTCCTCTTCTCTCCCTCGAGAACCGCTGCTATGTAGAGCGCGGCGGCCGCCAGTCCGGTCGGGCCCTTGCCTGAAAGGAGGTCCTGCTCCCGTGCTTCCTGCAGTATCTGCCTGGCTCTGGCCTGCACCTCTCCGGAAAGCTGTAGCTTGCCTGCGAAACGGGGTACGTAATCCTGTGGCTTTGCGGGGAGTATTCTCAGATCAAGCTCTCTGGCCGCGTATCTGTATGCTCTGCCGATCTCCCTTTTTTCTATCCCCGAGGCGTCCGAGATTTCGTCCAGGGTCCTGGGCGTTCCCTGTTTCCTCGCAACTATGTACAGCAGAGCGGAGATAATGGATTCCATCGACCTTCCTCTCACGAGCCCCTGGTCGACGGCCTTCTCGTATAGCCTTGCTACCTCCTCGTGGACGCTTTCGGGAAGGTTGAGGCTTGAGATCATCGAGTTGAGCTCCGAGAGAGCGAAACCGAGGTTCCTGTCCTTGGATTTTGTCAGTCGCTTGTGCCACTTGCGCAGCCTGTAGTACTGGGCTCTCTTGTTGCCCGAGACCTTGTAGAGCTCTCCTGAGCCTTTCCCTATCTCGGTTGATACTCCCATGTCGTGTTTTGTATAAGTCAGCGGCTGACCTGCCCTCGCTTTCTTGTCTCTCTCGGTCTTGTTGAACGCTCTCCACTCTGCTGATTCATCTATCCTGTTCTCGTCAACTATCAGGCCGCAGTCAACACATATAAGCTGTCCTTCCGCAGAGTCCTCTTCGAACTGCTGTGATTCACATTCCGGGCACGTAAGTACCAGATCGCCCTCTTCTGCTTCCTCCTGTTTTACCTCGTATCCCTCTCCTTCAGCCACCTTCTCGGACTCGTTCTCTTCCTCTGATTCTTCTTCATCCTCTTCCCAGTTGTCGGGAACTTGGTAGCTGTCAAACTCTCTCCTCGGCACGTTGGCCTCGGAGACTTCTTCATCGGACATCTAGAAGATCAACCTCAACATATGCTCAACGGCGCCAGAATGTTTAAAAACCTTTGCCTGTATAGATTGACTCCGGAGTAACCACACCATGTTTAACTAATAAATGTAGAATTCACCACAATAAGCGTATGAGCCGTAAGGCGCTGAGGTTCAAGAGGGAGACTCTCGGGGTAGCCGTCCTACTGTGCCTGGCAAGTCTGTTTATACTCTATCCCTTCATGGATGCGATAATACTCGCTACAGCGACTTCCTACATTCTGAGGTTTGCTCACACGAAGATGGATAGCTTTATCGACAACGAGTTTCTCTCCACGCTCACTATTATCACCGGGGTTTTTGGAACACTTCTTCTGGGTCTGTATCTTTTCATAACAAACTTTGGCGTGATCCTCCAGGGTCTCAACTCGGTGACAATGTCCCTCCAGGATTTAGTGCTCGACCTGATAGAGGCGCTGAACCTTCCGGCGGCTTTCAGACAGAACGTACAGAGCTTCATCGACTCCTTCTCCGACCTGCTCAGGCAGAGAATTGTCTCGATATTCGCCGGAATACCCTCGGTTATCGTACACCTCGGAATATTCACGGTGACGTCAATATACCTCTACAAGGACGGTGCAAGGATCGAGGGGAAGATTTCGGAGATAATCGAGAACCTGCCCGAGGAGGAAAGGAAGATCTCGATCTCCCTGATAGATTCGGTCGACTACATTTTCAGGGGAGTATTTGTAACTCAGGTGCTGGTGGCCCTGACACTGGGCCTCATGGCCGGTATCGGATTTTATATTATCTCGCTCGTGACATCTCCAATGCCGCTTATCCCGATATGGGCGATCATGATAGGGATATCCTCTCTACTGCCACTGGTCGCTAACTTCATGATCTATCTGCCGCTGGGAGGCTACTACCTGATGACTGGTTCTCCTGTCAAGGGGAGCCTCGTGATGGCGTTCGGCTTCGTCATGCTGCAGCTGATGCCCGAAATCTTCCTTAGACCGTTCATCGGTTCCAAGCAAATGGATGAGCACCCTCTGATCATATTCACCGGTTTCATAGCCGGGCCGCTTACCCTGGGCCTGAAGGGTCTGATACTGGGGCCGGTCATCCTGATCCTGACCGAGGAGTTCATCAACGACTACGCTACACTGGTTTCCGAGTAGTCTCGCTGCCGCAACGGCTGCACCTTCCATCCGTCTCTCTACCGCAGGAAGGGCATTCTTCCCTCCATCTGCGTTTCTCTTCGGCTTCCTTTCCCATGTAGGAAGCGAAATCCACGTCCATGTGCAGGGCCAGGTTCTGGAGGTACACGTCGTCAGTGAGAAGCTCAGATGAGGTATCCATGGCCAGGGCCAGTAGCTTCTCGTCCGCCTCCGAGGTAGGGGAGTTTATATCCTCCGAAACCTGCCTGACTTGGTCCATGAACCTTTCTGCCGGACTTCTGACCTTGATGCTGGAGGCATCGAGGTTAAGATTGCCTCTCGTGGATTCGACCTCGTCCAGGACTTCCTGCACGGTTATCTTATCGCCTGAGGGAAGGCTCTTCCCGCGCAGTATCACGTTGGCGTCTACCGCTCTGGTCATCCGATGTGGATGACATTTCCGGCCAAGTATTTTAACGACGCTTATTAAAGATTGCAAGTCAACTCTGTAGATGTGAGAACCATGAGTCTTCCAAACGCACCAATCGAACGCATAATCAGAAAAGCTGGAGCAGAGAGAGTATCGGAATCTGCAGTAGAGGAACTGAAGACAGCTATCAAAGAAGCAGCTTCTGAAATCAGCATGGAAGCCGACGATCTTGCCGATCACGCCGAGAGGTCAACTGTTACTCGGGAAGACATCGAAATGGCGACCAAGTAAGTGATACAGTGGCTCATCAGACAGAAGCCTCAAGTCTTTCCAGCGGAAACTATGTAATAATCGATGAGGAGCCCTGTGAGGTTCGCTCCGTATCCATGTCGAGCCCTGGAAAGCACGGCAGCGCCAAGGCCAAGATCAAGGCTAGAGGGGTTTTTGACGACAAGGACAGGCACATCACGAAGCCCGGAGACTCGATGATGATGCAGCCTGACATCAGCAAGAAGGAGGGTCAGGTTGTCTCGGTCGACGGCACGATCGCTCAGGTGATGGACATGGATACGTACGAAACCGATGAGATGGAGCTCCCAGAGGACCTGGAGGCGGGAGAGGGAGACGTCATAAAGTTCTGGGAAGTCGACGACAGGGTCCTCGTCAAGGGCCTGAAAGAATAGGCTCCACCGGCATTTTTTTACCCTTCGTAACTGATTTTATCTGTGAACTGGCAGAGGCTGAGGTCAAGGATCCTGGAAGAGTTCTCCCCGGACGGGGAGGAAATGGAAGAGCTGCGGAGGACCCAGGAGTTGGTGTCTGACTACATCACCTCTGAGTTCGGGCTGGAAACACATTTTGCGGGAAGTGCTTCTCGTTCCACGTGTCTGGCTGGCGACAGCGACATTGATCTATTCGTGCTGTTCCCGCCCGAGAAAAGCGATGAGGAGCTCGAGCAAAAAGGTCTGGAGATAGGAAGATCAGTTTTCCGGGAGTTTGGCGGGGAGTTCAAGGTCGAGTATGCCGAGCATCCCTACACGAAAGGCGAACTGGACGGTAAAGAGGTGGAGATAGTACCGTGTTTTGACGTCGATCCCGAAGAAATCCGGTCAAGCGTCGACAGGACCCCCCACCATTCTAGATGGGTCAGAGAGAATCTCGATGAACAACAGAGAGAGGACGTGGTGATTTTGAAGGCCTTTCTGAGAGCCAGGGGAATATACGGCTCTTCTCTGAAGACTAGAGGCTTTTCAGGCTACCTATGCGAAATACTGGTGGCGGAGTACGGCGGATTCAGGAGTCTTATGGAGGAGGTGCCGGACTGGGAGCAGAATGAGGTTCTGGACCCCGAGGGCCATCACGGTGGAGAGATACCTGAGAGGCTGGAGGAAAGGTTCGAGCAGGACTCTCTGGTGGTCATAGACCCCGTTGATCCGGAGAGGAACGTGGCTGCCGTTCTCTCGGAGGAGAACTATGCGGAGTTCGTTTACAGTATGTGGGAGTTCTCCCGTTCTCCCGGATTGAGCCGCTTCGAATCGGCATCTGGAGACTTCACGGAGTTCGAGCTTGAGAGGGAGATCGACTCCCGAGCGGATTTTATAGTTATCGAGTTTGACAGACCGGATGGCGTCGACGACGTGGTCTATCCCCAGATGGAGAAGACTCTCAGATCTTTCAGGAGGGTTCTGGAATCCTCTGGTTTCCGCATATTCGAGTCCGGATTCCACGTGGACGAAAGGACGAGGATTTTCTTCGAGCTTGATGCTTCCCTGCCCGAGGTGGAGTATGTCGAAGGCCCAGAGGTCTTTCATAACGAAGAGCACCTGGAACAGTTCCGGGAGAAGTACAGCAAGGTCTTCGTTCGCGGCAGCAGACTCTGCGCGAAGTCCGTTCGGCAGTTCACTGAGGCCAGGGAGCTAGTCAAGAGCAAGCTCGAGAGGCCCAAAGAGATCGGAGTGCCTGACAGGGTTGCTCGCCGGATGAGCGGCGCGGTAGTAACTGATCCGCTGGCGGAGGATTCCGGTTGGTTGAAATATCTGGCTGAAGAGTTGAAAGTATAGGTGAAACAATGGGAGAAGTGAACATAGTCGTGGGGCTTTCCGGAGTAGGAAAAGGAACGGTTCTTGAGGAGGCGATGATGCTTGCGGAGGGAGACTACACCGTTGTAAACTACGGGGACCGGATGATGGAGACTGCAAGGGAACAGGGCCTTGTTGAGTCCAGAGATGAGATGAAGGATCTGGGCGTACAGAAGTACAGGGAACTACAGGCTGACGCGGCCGAATCCATATTCGAGGAAGCTGAGGAAAGAGATGTGATAGTTGATACTCACGCGGCCATTTACACACCCCACGGATACATTCCCGGCCTTCCGGAATGGGTCCTCGAGAACCTCAGGCCCTCGAAGATAGTCCTCGTGGATGCGGAGTCCGAGGAGATCTGGTCGAGGATAAAAAGCGATGACTCCAGAGACAGGGAGCACGAATCAGTGGAGCATATAACAGAGTACAGGGAGATCGCAAGGGAGATGGCCGCATCCGGAGCGGTAAAGACCGGCGCCTACCTGAAGGTGATCGAGAACCCGGATGGCGGCGCGGAAGCAGCTGCCGAGGAACTGGTGGAAACGCTCAGGGCCTAGTCATAGTAGTACTCGGGACCTACGACGAAAATGTAAGTAGAGACCACTCCGGAAAGCATCCTTGCCGCAATGAATCCGGCATAGCCGAGCGTCCTGAACTCAGTTGAGACCATAAGTGCGACCGCCGCCATGAGAAGGGATATCAGGGTAAGGGAGGCAGTGTCCGACAGGTTACTCAGGCTGAAAGACTTTGCCTCCTTCAGGGCTCTCAGTCCCGAAGCCTCCTCTGTCGCGGTCACGGGCAGGAAGTAAAGGAACAATGTTGCCAGGCTCCCTGTCAGGATGGTTATGAATACTCCGATCCCCGCGAAAACGATACTTCCCTCAGTGATATATAGGAAGAAGCCTGTTGACGCAGGTAGGCTGGAAATTACTACAAAAAACGTCAGGAAAACGGTTATAAAGCCTATTCTTGGGGTTTTTCTCACCAGGAGTCGAGAGACGTGGAAAATTAATTTTTTACCGCTTTTTTTCGACCTCACCATTTCTGCGACCGCTACCGAGCTGTAGAATCCCAGACCTATCACGAAAGGGAGAGTGAGGAGATAGATTAGGGGAGAGGATCGGTTCTCAAGAGCGAGGAGGAACCAGATCGCTCCGGCGCTCCTTGAAATAAACTTCGGCAGGAAGAGTTCCGGCCTCCTGATCACGAGCTTCAGGCTCCGATCCAGGACCTTCAGTACCTCGCTGACTCCCATCGTGTTAAATAAGTCACGATGATTTGAAAAGATAAGCCTGAATAATTATCAGCAGAACGCAACAGCAAGAGCTGCCACATATTTCAGGCACACATCAAGCCTTACGCAAGACCTCGCTGGCTCCAAGCAAGCATTCTCCGTTCTGATTCTTCCGCTGGTTCTCTGATAAACCACCAAGGATTAATAAGGGATCAAGACAATGGTTATCACATGGCGAGCATGTGGGACATTGGTAAGAGTTCGAAGGAAAAGCTCGCTGATTCCT
>JBDGRC010000111.1:0-7008 GCA_042218495.1 Candidatus Nanohaloarchaea archaeon
CTCTGAAGTCCCCGGAAACTTTTACCCCAGGCTTTTCAGCTGCCACGTCTCAGTTCTATCTTCAAAGAATTCCCTGTAGGCATCTCTTTCCCGTGAACTTGTTCCGAGCCGGTCTCCGACCGCCCAGACGTTCTCGCCCTTGAAGTCGTGGCCGAAGGCTGACAGGGCTTCAACCGGCTCGCCCTCAACACTGTCGAGCAGCCGGTCCCTCAGTCCCGGGTTCTCGGGCTTGATGCGGTCCTCGTCGTACGACACCACCGCAAGCTCAAGATCCTGGGTCTCCGCGAGTATGGCCGCCGGCTCGATACCTCCTGATCCAAGCGCGACAACTGTATCCGGTATAACATCTGGAGAGAAACCGAGGCCGCCGTACGGCTGTCGTGAGTTCTCGACGAAATCGTCCATCCACGACTGGCGCCTGATATCTTCCTGGTAGAAACGCTCGACTTCTCTTTCCGTCTCCGGCATCTCGACCTCGTCCGGCTTCTCCGCGCCGAAGTAGTGCGCCGCGACGAAGTCCCGGGCCTGGTCAAGGTACTCCGTGAACTCATCGGGCGATAGCTCTCCGTCGACCGCCATGTCGAGGGCGGCGGCCGCGGTGTACAGGGCGACGTCCTTCACCTCGAACTCTCCGTCCCCGTACCTTTCAACAGTATCTTCCAGCCTGTAAGTATCATCCCCGGTATCGAACAGCGCCATTGCGTTATTACTTTGGAACAAAAATCTTTATCAGGGTGCCGTCGGGTTTCTCAGCTCAGCGTCGGGACAGCAGATGCGGAGGCCATTCCAGCAGCCGCGACAAACACGACTGCCAAAGCTAGAAACTTCTTCATGGCAACTCCCCTCGAGAGGAAAAAGTTCTCCTGACAGTAAATAGATTGTTGAGGTTGACACTATATGTTCCAGTTATCGGTCGACTCGGCATCTGGCAATCCCTTCGTAGAAAAAGACGGCTCGGGAACGAGGTCTGTTAAGCTGGAAGAGGTCTAGCTCGCTTTAAGCCACTGCCTCTTCTCCGTAGAACTGCTCAGCCTGTTTCACTATGGGATCAACTAATGGATCATATTCAGACGGTTTGAAACCTCTATTTCTCAAGATTGACTTTACTTCGGAACGCATTTCTGACTTGAGGCTACGACGGCTAGTCCAGTCAATATCTGCTTTATCCTTGAGACGAGTTTTTAGTTCAGTGGCAATCTCTTTCAATTCTTCCTCACTAATTTTCTTGTCTCCTTTTTCAGAAATAGCATCGTAGAATGCTCTTTCCTCAGGTGTAAGTTCGTCCTCTTCTTCCTTCTCAGCTTCTTCTCTCAGTTCGTTTGCGTACTCTTCTAGTTGCTTAATAACTTCCTTTGTAGTAAGGAAGTTTTGATGGTATTTGTTTAGCGTCTCATCTAGCCGTTCTTCAAAGGACTCGTATTTTGCCATATTCTTGATTTTACGATCTTCTATCTCGTTTTCCACTATTCTTTTGAGTATCTTTAATCGAACATTTTCTGGTTGTTCTTCTGCTAGCTCCTCCATAAATTCTTGGCTTAAGACGGCCCTACGGTCATAGTCTTTCTCGATACCTACGATGTCAACCATCTTTTCGACATCGATTTCTTCGGAAACTAGTCTTTCCATAGCTGAGTCTGTTTTTTCCTCTTCTTCCATGGTGTATCCTTCTTTACCGAGAGTCTCCACTTTCTTGAGGCTGTCCCTTACTGCCTCAAAGAAAACCTTGTCTTCCTGATATCGAAGTGCCTCTTGGTGCGGACTGATTAAGGTATATGCCTTCTCGAAAGATTTTACATCATCGTAGAACTCTTTTTCCTCTTCGACCTGCTCGAGTACTTCATTTTCTGCCTTCCTGATCAATCTGGTTAGATCTTTGCCGCGTTTATCAGGCCATTCTTCGTAGTCCGTCTTCTGGAAATATTCTGAAACTTTAGCGTGTTTTTCTTCTAGTTGCTCAACTGCAGAATCAATATCTTGTAGTGTTCTTTCCCGGACTTCGGTTGTGAACTTGTCCATAGCCTGTCGCAGATTGTCGCCTATACCAATATAGTCCACGATAAGTCCCCCTGGCTTGTCTTTGTAGACACGATTTACTCTCCCGATGGTCTGCATTAGGTTGTGGTTCTTCATCGGGCGGTCGATGTACATCGTGTGGAGGCAAGGCACGTCGAATCCTGTCGTCCATTTCTGGCACACAATTGCTATCCTTAGTGGGTCTTCTGGGTCTTTGAACCGCTTCTTCAGCTTTCTCTCGCTTTCAGGGTCATCGATATACTGCTCTGGATTCGTGATTACTACCGCCGTTTCTGGCGAACCTTCAATCTCGTCGATGTGCTGCTTGTATTTGTAGGCGGCTTTCCTGCTGATTGCCACGACCATTCCTTTCCCTTTCAAATCCCTGTTGTTGAAGTGTTCTACTATGTCTTCAGAGATTTTCTCGAATCGCTCATCGTTATTCTCAATTATTTTCCGCAGTCTACTCCATCTTCCCGCCATCTTGTTCTCCAGGTCGTCCGACTTGCTTTCCATCAGTTCGTCGAACTGCTCCTTAATTTCCTCATCATTAATCTGGAGCTTTGCCATCCTCGACTCGTAGTATATCGGGACTGTAGAGCCGTCTGCTACCGACTGCGGTATCGTGTATTCGCTGATTACATTACCGAATGCGGTATAGGTGCTACGGTCTTCCTTTTCGATAGGTGTCGCTGTGAATCCGAGGAAGGAAGCGTTTGGAAGTGCGTATTTCCGCATCTGTTCTGCGAGTGCCTTGTATTGTGTGCGGTGAGCCTCGTCTGCGATTACGATTACGTTTTCTCTGTCGTTGAGTTCGGGCATATGGTTCTCGTCTTCGTCTGTGTTGAACTTGTGGACGAGTGTGAAGATGAGTCCGCCTGCTCCTGTCTGAAGCAGGTCACGTAGTTCTTCCTTGCTGTTAGCCTGACTGGTTCGGAATCCTGCGGTGTCGAAGGTTTCCTTTATCTGGTTGTCAAGTGCCGTCCTGTCTGTTACAACTACTATGGTAGGGTTCTCCAGTTCTTCGAGTCTGCGTGCCTTGTTGGCGTAGAAGACCATCGAGAAGGATTTCCCTGAACCCTGTGTGTGCCAGACTGTTCCGATTCTTCGGTCATCGCTGAACAGCTTATTCTTTGTGGAATCGATAGCTCTTTCGACTGAGTAGTATTGGTGGTAGGCTGCGAGTATTTTCTTCATTTCGCCGTCTTCTTCTGTGAATAGTATGTAGTTCTGGATGAGGTCGGTCATCCTTTCCTTGTCGAATGCTCCTCTGACAAGGACTTCTGCGGCACTCATCTCTGGTCGGGTGTCGCCTTCATCTTCAACGTAGTTCCAGTTGGAGAACCATTCCCAGGGCGTGTCAAGTGTGCCGATTCTCGCTCCGTCCATATCTGCGACAGCTACGAACTCGGTGTAGTGGAATAATTTTGGAATATCTCTCTGATACTTGTTCATTACCTGCTTGTAGGCGGTCTTGAGGTCTGCCGAATGGTTGGTCGGGTCTTTGAGTTCGAGGATTCCTACTGGCAACCCGTTGAGGAATAATACGATGTCTGGTCTTCTTGCAGTGTTTTCACCGATTTTCACTCGGAACTGGTTGACTGCGAGGAAGTCGTTGTCTTCCGCCTCATCGGCTATGACTTGGACTCGGTCGCCGATTTTCTCTCCGTTTTGCTCGTATTCAACCTTGACTCCGTTGACCAGTTTCTCGTGGAAGTCCTTGTTGTTCTTCATCACTTTAGGAGAATTGAATCCGAGTAGAGAGCTTATAGCATCATTTATTGCCTGTTCTGGAACGTCGGGATTTATCTCTCGAAGCTTTCGTTTCAACCGCTCTCGTAGCACGACTTCTGAGTATGAATCTCTTTCAGGATTCTCTCCACCAGGGCTGATTTCCTGTCCGTGCTTGTATTCATAACCCATTTCCTGTAGATACTCCAGAATAGGGTCTTCTGAAAGTCCAAACTCATTCATCGCCATCCACGTTCACCCTGATTTCGCCAGACATCAATTTTGGAAGCAGCATATCCCTTGTCTTCCTTAATTTTTCATTTTCTTCTTGGTTAGCTTTTATTTTCTCCATTAGCGGTTTTACAAGCTCTCCAAATTCATTTGCTTTCTCTGGTGGCGGTAGAAGAACTTCAAATTTTGAGAAATCGCCTTTAGATATGTAATTATAAGTTGAGCCACTGCCTGTCACTTTTTCAAGTCGTTCTGCGGCGTGGGACATATAGAAATATATAAAATAAGGCGAGTAGTCCTTACTAACTATACTATTGATTTGCTGGTTCGTATAACACCTTTCTTTGGTTATACAGGTTCTTCCTATTGTAGCTACACAAGAAACGCATACAGCTCCTTCTTGTAATTCCTTGCTCTCTTGAGGCTCTGCTCCTTCTTCCGTGAGAGTTTCTTCTGTTTCATTTACGTAAGGACCTTCTATGTCCTCTACAGTAATGAATGGTATATCGCCTCCGAAATTCTTTTCATCATCTTTAGACGGAGTTCCACCGCAAATCACTTTCCCAAAATCCTCCACTTTACCTACTTCAAATTCTGTAGGGATTTTTCCCAGCTCCGAATCTTTGAAGTCCTCAAAAGGTTCAAATTCAACAAACCAAGACTTGAATAAGGTTTCAGCAAATTCTTCCAATATAGAATTAATCTTTGAATTTGTTTCAATTTTTGAGTCCAAAGAGTCGAGTATCTCTACTATCTGTTTTTGTTCTTCTTTGGGAGGGATTTCTATCTCTGTTTTGTCAAAAAAATCTGAGGGGACTCGTTCCCTTCTTGCGGTAGAGCCACTTGACCATTTCATCGCTTTTTGTCTTATATCCTCTCTCCTCATCGTATAGTATACGAATTTTGGAGTAACTTCTTCTTTAGGAGTTAGAACATAGAACTCAGTAGAACCAAATGCTATCTCTCCCTCATCAAGAACGTCCACATAGGCAGTTTTGCCATTTCTTAAACTTCTGACCATTTTAACGAATAAGGTATCTCCGTTTTGAAATCTCGGAGCACCATATTTGTATACTTTCGATTCTGTTCCTTCAATCTTTCTTTGGTTTACATTCAACTTCTTCATAGGAACAAATGTATGCTCTTTCCCTTTCTCTAAGTTGGGATAGTCATTTACTGCTATGACTTCTGATAGTTTCTTTTTCTCCCAGTCCTCACGGAAATCTTGTAACGTTTTTGTTTTCAAAATCCCACCTTCTCAAGGTTTTTCTCAATTTTTTCTTCAAGCTCTGAAGATTTAGAGAAATTTTGTCGAAGTTCTGCAGCTAATTCAGACATTCTTTTATCGAAATCCTCATCTGAGCTTTTATCTTCAATTCCGACGTAACGTCCTGGGGTGATGACATAGTCCTGCTCTGAAATTTCTTCTATATCGGCTATCTTGCAGAAACCTTTCTCATCAGAGTAATTGTAGTTTTCTTCCCCTCTATATCCTCTTACTTTACTGTATATCCTTTCTATATGTTCTTCAGTGATAATACACTGCGTTTTCTCAATTTTCTTATACAAATCCCTTGCATCGACAAACAAAGTTTCTCCCTCTCGGTTTCTATACTTATCTGAATCCTTGCCCTTGCTTAGAACCCATACACAGGCAGGTATATCTGTAGTGTAGAATAACTTTGTAGGTAGAGCTATAACCGCATCTAAAAGGTCATCTTGAACTATTTTCTTCCGTATTTCCCCTTCCTCGCCTTGCTTTGATAGTGAACCATTAGCCATTACTGTCGCCGCCATACCATCTTCTTCGTCGAGATGATGTATCATATGCTGAATGAAAGCATAGTTGGCATTTTTGCTTGGAGGTATTCCATACTTGAATCGTGGGTCATCATCTGCAATCGTGCTTCTGCCCCAGTCGTCCATATTGAACGGAGGATTCGTTATGATGTGGTCGGCTTTCAGTCCCTGATGCTGGTCGTCCCTAATGGAGTCGCCGAGCTTGATTTCTCCGTCCATTCCTCGGAGTAGCAGGTTCATCTGGCAGATTTTCCAGGTGTCTTCCTTGATTTCCTGTCCGTAGATGGAAATGTTGCTGTCGTCCTTCCCGTGTTCGTGCAGGAAATTTTGACTCTGGATAAACATTCCCCCTGAACCGCAGAATGGGTCGAATAGTCGTCCTTCGTATGGTTCGAGGACTTCAACCATCAGTTCTACTACGCTTTTTGGTGTGTAGAACTCTCCGCCTTTGCTGCCTTCTTCCTTGGCGAACTTCTTGATGAAGTATTCGTAGACTCTGCCGAGCAGGTCGTGGTCTTCCTTGTCCTCACCGTTCTCATCCTTTCCGTTAGAAAAGTCAAGATCGGTGAATAGATTTAGTAGCCCTTCTATAGAGTCTTGAGGGATCCTTGAACGTTCGTACTTAGTTGGAAGCATTCCCTGGAGATCGGGGTTTTCTTCCATTATGCCACGCATGGCGTCATCTATTTTCTTCCCTATATCTGACTGAGTTGCATTTTTGACTAAGTAGTCCCAGCGTGATTCTTCAGGCACAAAGAAAACATTTTCTCTGTAGTACTCATCTTTGTCGTTGAGTATGTATTTCCTTTCCTGTTCGGTTTCAACATGGTACTCTGGCTTTTGATCACTGAGAGTCCATTCTTCAAGCTCTTCCCTCCGTCTTTCAAAGGAGTCTGACATATATTTCAAGAACAGTAGTCCTAGAACAATATCTCGATACTCAGTAGAAGTTACAGGGCCACGCAGTTTGTTAGCAGATTCCCAGAGTTTGTCTTCCAATTTCTTGTCTCCGTTGTCCAAAGCCATGTATTTAGTTAAAGCATGCAATCTTAACAAATCCTAGCATTCAGCTTTCGACGTGTTCGTAGCGGGCGATGGTGTCCTGGACGAATTCTCCGCGGTCTACCTGGGCGAGGACTGTGTCGATGTCGCCGAGTTCGTCGCGGATGACCTGGTCGAGTTCTTCCTTGGATTCCTCGACTCCGAGGTCCTGGTCCATCTCGCTGGCGTGGA
>JBDGRC010000112.1:0-6418 GCA_042218495.1 Candidatus Nanohaloarchaea archaeon
TTGAAACTATGGAAAAATCCGGTTCAGGCAGGATACTACTGTTCTTTGATCTTCTCAAGGGGTCGTGGCGTTGCGGGTTGTTAACGGACCCTTTATATAGGGGATACGTCTTTCCAGGTGAACACCACATGGCTGGAAAGACCTACGAGAAGCAGATCAAGAAGATCGTAAACGGCGACGGCTGCCACGCGAACCTCGCGGAGCAGCATCTTGAACTCATCCAGGACTGGCGCAACCAGCTGGAACTGGACGGGAAGAGCGCCGCGACACAGGCGGACTACCTGTCCAAGACCAGCCACTTCCTGCGGCACGAGGACGTGCAGGGGATGGAGCTGGACGAGATCGGCCGGTCGGAGGTGAACGCCTACCTGTCCGAGCGGGGCAACGTCTACACGTACAAGGCACCGCTCCGCCAGTTCTTCCTCTGGTACTATCTCGATCGGAAACAGGTCGGTGAGGATGAGCTGCCACGGTTCGTGGAGAAGGATCTGAAGGACGCACCGCCACGGAAGGGGAAGGTGAAGGCGGACGACGTGCCGAAGGAGGATGAGGTGAAGGCGCTGCTCGCGGCCGCCAGGAACAAGCGGGACAAGGCGCTTATCGCGTTGCTTGCGGACAAGGGGATGCGGATCTCGGAGGCGCTGTCCCTCGACCTCGGCGACGTGAACAGGGATAAAGCGGGTATCTACCTGATGGTGCCGGAGGCGAAGAAACAGTACGAGAGCTACCGCCGCAACCGCCTCACGTTTTCGCGGCCCGCGTTACAGGACTGGCTGGAGGAACACCCGTATACAGGTGACGAGGATGCGCCGCTGTTCGTGGCGATGCAGCGCCGGTTCGAGTGCGTTGACTGCGGTTCGGATGGGAACTGGCGGGAGGACGAATGTACCGAGTGCGGCGGTGACATCGAGGTGTCGCGGCCCCGGATGGGATACAGCGCGGCGCGGGCGGTGATGAACACGTTGCGCGAGGAAGCCGACGTTCGCGACTCCATCACCCTACACAAGTTCCGCCACTACAGCGCGACGAACGACCTGAAGGACGAGCACATGAAGGAGCGGTACATCGTGAAGGAGCACGGCTGGGACGATCCCACGATGCTGGACCGGTACGGCCACCTGACCGACGACGAGGTGGACAAGGCACGGATCAGGCAGATGGTGGAACGCGGCGAACTGTCACCGGAAGCCCTGCCGGAGAACGGGAACGGCGAGGACGAGGTCGCGGTCGAGCTCATCCGGTGCCCGAACTGCCACCGCGAGAACTCGCCGGAACGCGACATGTGCTCCACCTGCAATCAACCCTTTACGGAGGACGCGGCCGAGGAGCAGGAACGCTATGAGGACCTGGTGGACGAGGTCCTGGACGACCTCGGGTTCCGGGAGGAGATGCGGAAACGGATGCAGGAGGCGGCAGTGTAGCGGGTCTACTTAGATCCGCGAGATGCCTCTTGTTGGTGAAGACGCCACCGGCCGTAGTACATGTCAAAGCTTCCGTCTTCCTGCTCCTCGAATCGGACATCTTCCTTCTCTCCGCTATTGTCGAAGTGGTAGAAGGAGAGATCCTCTGGATTCTGGTTCTCTGCGAACAGCGGACCGCTGAACATGTCGCGCTCAGGGAATCGCTCCGAAGATATCACCAATTTACCGCCGTCACGACTCACATCAATCTGTATAACACCCTGATATGACCTGTATTTTCCCACGAGTCGCTCAAGCTTGTTCCGAAGAGCAAAGTATGGAAGTTCCTGAGGTTCGCGTCCCATCAGGATCGCGAGTATTCCCATTCCAATCTGGTCGAGGTAGTAAGGAGGCTTCGTGTTGCAGCCAATCGCCACACCATAATCCTCAGTGAATCCTAGATATCCGCTGGATATGTTCATATTCCCATCGTGGTTGACCAGCTTTTCTCCGAATATATCGGTCACTATCCACCCATAACCGTATTCTCCTCCGGATCGTTCTATCATCCCAGTATGCATTTTCTCCAGAAGCTCTGGTGCGACGATCTGGTCTCCCACGTATTCTCCATTATTCATGTGCATCAGGAGGTAATTCGCCATCTCCTCCACGGAACTGTATAGACCTCCTGGTGCCTCCAGTACGGGATGGAAAAAGAGTGGTCGCTCTTCAACGTCGCCGTCCTCGACGTGATACGGCGTCATATGGTCTGGATCATTCGATACCTCCTGTTCTGAAAACGACGACCGCTCCATGTCCAACGGGTTGAGAATCTCCTGACGGATGAAATCGGCGAATTTTTCCCCACTCACTGTGGCGACCAATTCACCGAGGAGGGTGAACCCGCTGTTGTAGTAAAAGAATTCCTCTCCTGGTGGCCCCGTTATCTCGTCATCGGCTCCGTTGACAAAGTCGTAGAAATCTTCCATCGTTTGGAGGTCAACGTCTTTTTTCTCGTATCCGGCTTCCTTGTTCAATACCACCTCAAGCGCGCCATCGCTTGGAGCCCCTGAAGAATGGGTCATGAGGCTTTCAACAGTAATCGGATTATCAGACTCTCCGAGTGTGTAGTCGATGTAGTCGCTGACAGGATCGTCTAATTCTAGCTCTCCTGCCTCCACCAGCTTTAGTACTGCCAATGCGGTGAATGACTTCGTGCATGAGCCAATCCCGTAGAGTGTCTGTGGAGTAGCCGGTTCCTCGTTTGCGATGTCCCGCATACCAAATCCTTTCGCATATCTCACTTCTTCTCCATCGACCACTGAGACACTAATTCCAGGTATATCGTCTTTCTCCCGAAGATTCTGAATAAAGCTCGAAATACTATCGGACTGGTCTCCGAGTTTGTCTATTTCGTTCATTGTGCTGTAACGCCGGTCAGTTGGCGGATAGGAACTTCTCTACCGCTTCATAATGTTGCTCTGGCTTCTCCCAGAAAGGGGAGTGGCTGGCCTCCTCGATAAGCTCCAGTTGTGCGTTAGGCATTCTATCTACCATATCCCGTGCCAGGTCAGGCGAGATCTCGTCGTATTCACCGGAAATAATTAGAGTGGGTGTCTGGATGTCGGACAGCCGTCCTTTAGAGCTCCAGTCACTCAGTCGTGCTGTCTCTGAGAGCATGAATTCATTGACTCCCTCCATTATACCCTTCAATGTGGTATTTTGCCCTTCAATAGACTTGCGGAACCATAGTGGCCGTTCCTCCATCCGAATAACACGGCGCAGAAAAACTTTCTCCAGAATATTCCAATACTCCGAATCATCGAACGCTCGCTCCGACTCTAACTGTTCTACTTTCTTGATCTCCTCCTCAGAAAGTTCCTCCTTCATTGCTGCCCGCATGGCCTCCTTGGCCTCCTGCATGTCATGGAGGGCGCCGGACATAATCAGTTTATCGACATTGTCGGGATATTCCAAGACGTACTCTTGGGCGAGTACCGAGCCCCACGAACTACCGTATAGGGTCACTTTGTCAACTCCCAGAGTCTGCCGTATCTTTTCCAATTCTTCCCGGTAGTGTTCAACCGTGTATCTGTCAACGTCTCCTTCGGCTGGCCGGTCAGATCGGCCACAGCCAAACTGGTCGTAGAGATATACAGTGCGCTTATCGTTTCCATGCTGTGCGAGGGGTGCGAGATACGGAGAGGGAAAACCGGGGCCACCGTGTAATCCTACTAACACTTCATCGCCTGATCCGAAGGCTCGATAGTATAACTCGTAGTCTTCGATCTGCCAGTACCCCTCGCGATGAGGGATACTGAAGTAATTCTCGACCATAAAGACACTATCTGAATTGCTACTTAAAAACAGCTTTCCTGATGGAGAATTATCTGTCGAGATTTACAAGACTGTCCTTAACGGATAAAGAAGATCCGCCGGACATTTCTCTCCGATTTCGACGCCATTCTCTATTATCCTGCTCCATCAGCTCCCTATTCTTCGAATGTTGAAATTTGTCTATGGTGTTGTAAAGCTGGCGGAGTGCATCTAGATCATCGTCAGCGGATTCGAACCCCTGGATTAGTTCATTCTCAAATGCGCGGAGTTCCTCCATCGCCCGCTCGTACTGGTTCCAGACATAACCATGCCATTCTTCATCTGAGTTTGGAGAAGATTCAGGGATTGATTCGTACAGTGTTTATATATCGAGAGCATTGCTTCTTAGCGTAGCTCCTTGTACTTCTTCCTCCATCCCCTCCTCCAGACCGTTGATACCATATGTCTCCATCTGTTCATATACGCTAGGAGTCTCACTCGAGAAGAGCCCCTTCTCTCCATCCATGACAAATAGGCGGACCGCGGGCGAGACATCTCTTCCGTTATCCCAGGGCAGATCTTCTGGTGCTGCGGTTGTCAGTCGGCTATGTGATTGCGTTACAGCATCTCCGTATTCGCTATCAGCGACCTCCTCGAGCCGGTTCATGAAGGATCGGACGCTCGATAGGTATTTGTGGAAGAGAGGTGCAGAATCGACCTCTTTCGCGATACGGCGCTCTAATCCATAAGGTAGATCTGCGTCATCGGTGAGTACCTCTTTCGGCGTAGCTTCGCCCTCTATATCTTCGTCTTCATACCGTTCTGGCTTGTATCTACCGTTTTCCTTTAGAACCTTGCGTACGGGATTTTCGATCTCTCCTCGTTGACGGAATCCAGGCAGTCTGTGGTCTGGATTAAGGTCGCTTGCTATACGTTCTACCGTCTCATACTGTGCGTTGCGATTTGCTGTACCTCCGGAATCTGACGCCCCTGATATTGTAACTACTGTATTATAGTTACATATTTATAAAGGTTTTGGTTGAGCCGGTTCCGGGGCGAATATTAGTTCTATAAGAACCAGGCTATCCAAATCGTAACACTTAATAAACTATACAATACTTTAGTATATACGATGTCAACTGCCACAGTTTCGTTCAAGGCGACGGAAGAACAGGTGGAGGAGATCGACCGCGTGGTCGAGGAACGCGGCTATACCTCCCGCGGCGAATTCATCCGCGAACTGCTCCGCGACCGGATGGAACCAGAACTCACCGAGGAAGCCATCGACCGCATCAAGACCGGACGGAAACAGCTTCATGAAGGCGAAGGAACACAGCTTGAGGACCTCGGATAATGGGCTGGGCGGCCATCATCTCGCCCCAGGCCGAGGAAGACCTCGACGGACTTGAGGAAGCGGTGTCCGACAGGATCAAGAAGAAGCTGAAGGAAATCCGCGACCGAGCGCGGCAGGGCGTCGACCCTGACCACTACCTGAAGTGGATTAACAAGTACGAAATCCACCGGCTACGGATCGGCGACTACCGCGCGTTCATCGATCTGGATAAAGAGGAGAAAGAGATCAACGTTGTCACTGTCCTCCACCGCGAGGACGCGTACACCGGATGGGGCTGACAAGGTGTTTTGGAGGATGATACTATGAGCGAAGACCCGGACGTGGAACGCTGGGCGGAACGCGTCGAGGAAATCGAGGAAGAAGAGTACGATGGAGATGGGCCGACAGCCGAAGAAGTAGCGGATATGATTGACGATTGATACCGATTTTCAATAATTTGAAAACATTCTCAAAAATTTGAGAACTATCTACTCCTCCTCCTTCACCTCATCCCATTCCTTGGCGATCTCCTTCAAGGCCTCCCCGGACCGCCGTTCCTCGCCGGAGTACTTCTTCAGCTCCTTGGACACAAACTCGTGGTAGTCGGACCGGTAGGATTTCGATTCAGTTCCATTCTCCTTCGTATCATCGCTTCCATTTCCGTTCGAATCAGCGTTTCCATTCTCGTCCGTTTCAGAGTCGAGGGAGTAGGTGACCGCTTCGGTCTCATCGGTCTCATTCGTTTCATTGGAAGCAGACCGGTCTTCCGTCTCATTTGAAGTGGATTGGTCCGTCTCATTGGAAGCAGAAGGGGATTTCGATTCATTGGAAGGAGGTCTCTGCTGGATTGAAGGAGACGGCGTGTCTTTCGATGCGTTTCTTGAGGAAGGCTGCGGCGTCGCTCTCGTTCTCCCAGAGGCGGGGCTGGAACTCGTGGAGTCTCTTCGCAGTTTCCATCACGGCTGCTTTGTCAACCATTGGATTCCTCCCAGTTCTGCAGTTCTTCCTCAAGTTTGTCCACAAGATCCTCTCTGTTGCTGTATCGGAGGACTTTGTGTAGTGTTGGGAGTCCTTCGACCATACTGGAGATGTCTTCTCCTTCCTGTGCCAGTGCTAGTACAGGGATGTCGTTGTTCACGGCCATCTGTAGTTCCATTCCGACGCCGTGTGAGGGGCTTGTCACTTCGGCGATGAAGAGGTCGCAGTCGGTTATAGTGTCTATCGTCCGGTCGTAGAACTCCTGCGGTGATTCATCGGTGTCCCAGAAGTCGGGGTATGTCCCAATCACCTCTTCAAAGTATTCGTCGCAGAGTTCCATCAGTTCCTTGTAGACCGGGAGGTAGTCTTCGCCGTGGATGTGGATGGGCCC
>JBDGRC010000113.1:0-1840 GCA_042218495.1 Candidatus Nanohaloarchaea archaeon
CATGCTCCTACATTGGAATGCAACTGTTTAAACTGTATCAGAGCGCGGGGTCGTAGTTGTTCATATCGCCAAAGGGCGATTCTGGTCCTGATACCTGGTCTGGTATATTCGTGCCGTACCCGTCTTCCGGCGACGCTACATATTGCACTGTGTCGAGTTCTTCCGCCAAACTTCGCGGATCAGTGCCGTGTTCTTCCTGACTCATATGTTGCGTGATGTCGGAAGCTTTTTGTTAATTAGGAGGGACGCCTGGGGATCTGGAGCCGCTGTAGAAATATCTTAATCCTCCAGCTTCCTGAGAATCTTGTCCAGCTCTTCCGGTTGGGTGTCCTCTTCCGGATCGAACCGTGTTTCTACGCCAAGATATTGGAGGTCCGCGGCGTTTTCCAGAAATCTGAGCGCCTCCTCAGTGGCTTCCTCTAGGGAAGGCATCTCCACCTGGAACTCGTTCGGCAGGTCGTCGCCCGTGACTTTTCCGTACTTTTCTGGAATCTCTGCAAGCTCTCCCAGCGTGTATATCAGTGCCTGGTATCTCTGATGTGCTTCCTCCAGTTTATTGTCCGCGCTCCATCTCCAGACCTCCGGATCAGGATCTTCCCTGCAGAAAAGATAATCTATCTGATCATTAAATCTTCCTAGATCGTCGGCAAGATCTTCCAGGTCCTCTTCAACTTTCTCTTTTTCCTCCCTTGCCTTCAGAGTGTCTAGATAGAGGTCAAGAGGGTGTCGATCCAGGTCGCTGTATCCCATGTCTGCTTTTATCTTTCCAGTGAGTCTTGCGAAGTCAAGCAAGGCTTTATCGAGAGCTTCCACGTAGATGGACAGGTCCAGAGGATTTTGGTCCATATGCAGGAGAATTTCATGAGCATCCATCACCGCGTATGGCTCTTCTCTATCCACTCTTTCGGATATATCGGCCGGGTGGACGAACTCCTCCAGGGGTCCTTCATCTCTCATCCCTTCGATCGCTTCCCAGAAGTCTTCGGATCCAGCTACGTCTCCATTCTCCTGGACATTTTCCAGAAAGTATTTCGAGTCTCCATACACTCCTAAAGCATGTCTGAAGGATCTCGCAACCCTTTCCGCCATTTCTCCTCCCAGGACGGCGCCATCCCAGTTTCTGGCGGTGTTGTAGTTCTCCTGAAGCCGGTATGCTGCGTTCCGCATGCCTCTGGCGAAAGTGTAGACCCTCTGTTGAACATCACGGATTACTTCCTCCGGGCTATCTTGAGACATCTTCAACGGTCGCTCCGATTGCTTCTGCCAGCTTCTCTGGATCAAGATCGGCTCCTACGGCTCTCGATCCTGCTGCAGGTCTTATCTCGTCCTTCTCAAGCAGTTTTTCTTCCATGATGGTTTCTATCTCGAGGTCGAACGGTGAGACGGCGCCTATCGGGTATCCTGTTGCGTCTTCCACTTCTTCCGGGTCGGCCATCCTTGCTTCCCCGTCTAGGGCCTCCTCCAGTTTTTCTTCGCTCACGGACCTGTTTCCCGGGCATAGAACCGCTACGGGTTCTTCTCCCGCGATAAAGACCAGCGTCTTCGTTATCTGGTCGATGCTGACCGGAGAATGCTCTGCTGACTCTTCGCACGTCTCGGCCTTCGCGTGGACTTCGAAGTCCACATCCAGGTCTTTTCTCTCGCAGAACTCGATGACGCGCTGGATGTTATCGATGTCCTCTTCCAGGAACTCCACCAGCTGCTTCATCTCGTCGATGTCCTGTTTGAATGACTTCATGGCTGAGGTATGGTGGAGAAATATTTAATTGCGATATGCCATACTGCAAAAAAACCTGTATCAAACACTCATGACTACCGTCAAGGATGCAGAAGAGCAAAC
>JBDGRC010000113.1:1940-12193 GCA_042218495.1 Candidatus Nanohaloarchaea archaeon
AGGAAGCTATGGAAGAGGTATCTGAATAGTGGTCTACGCTGATACTGTTTTCTGGGTAGCGCTGATGAAGGAGGATGATTGGCTCGGGGATGAGGCTGAAAGGCAGCTGAATCGTAAAGACGTCCTGGAGACCTCTCTTTTGACTTTCGTAGAGCTTTCTCTGGTCATGGACCGATATGATGTCGATAAAGAAAAGACATTCGCTGAAGTGCTCGAGATATCTCGGAATGATCTCGATGCGTCGGTAATTTTTCAGGCCCTCGAGTACGAAGAGGAGGGTCTCAATACTTTTGATGCTTTTCACCCTGCCGTAGCTGGTTCTAATATTCTCAGCAGCGAAAGCTAGTTTGATAAAGCTCCTATTAAAAGGATTGAGCTAGAAAAGGCATGAAAGAGATAGATGGGTCTTCTGGCGGCGGCCAGATGTTGAGGACGGCGCTGACGATGTCTGCTGTAGAACAGGAGCCGTTCAGGATGAGGAATATACGAGGATCGCGTAGAGAGCCGGGCCTCAAGCCTCAGCATCTGGAAGCAGTGCGCTCTGTAAAGCGCCTGACGGGTGGGGAAGTCGAAGGAGCCCAGAGAGGCTCGGAGGAGATCGTCTTCAGCCCGGAAGGCGTTCGGCCGAAGAGTTTTACCGCAAATATAGGCACCGCCGGTAGCACGACGCTTTTGCTAGACGCTCTCGCCCCGATAACTACTCAGTTTAACTCAGGGTGTCGTTTTTCCGTGAAAGGCGGCACCCACGTCAAATTTTCTCCGGCCTTCGAGTCTTTCAGGTCGAAGATGAAGCTTCTCTCCGCGTTCGGACTTGAATCTAGTTCAAAGCTTGAGAGGGTCGGTTATTATCCTGAAGGCGGAGGCGAAGCGGTCTTTACGTCAGAAAACTCTTCCATGGAGCCCGTGGAGCTGATTGAACGCGGGGTTCTGGAAAAGCTTAATATCTATTCGAGGGCTTCACGGGAGCTTGAGGATGCCTCGGTGGCGGATCGCCAGGCCCGGGAACTTGAAAGACTTTTGAAAGACCGGCAGCCTTCTGCAGAAGTAGGAAAGCGCGTTGAGTACGTTGATGCGGATTCGGCAGGTTCTTCCCTGGTGCTTGAAGCAGTATATGAGAGCTCTAGGGTTGCGTTTGATAATCTAGGCGAGAAAGGAAAGAGGAGCGAGGAAGTTGCAGGTGAGGTGTTCGAGGAGTTCGTTGGGTTTGGTTCGTCCCGCGCGGCCGTTGATAAACACCTCGGGGACCAGCTGATGATCTATATGGCGATCGCTGGGGGAGAGGTAACTGTTCCGGAGCTGACGGACCACGTTCAGACGAACATGGAGGTCCTCCGGAAGTTCGGTTCGGAAATTGTTGTGGAGGAAGGAGAGAGGATCAGGTTGAGGGCCTGATCACTCTATCTCGATGTCGTGTCCCGAGTCCTCCTCTTTCTCCGCGGTTACCGTCAGGACTCCCTCATCGTAGCTTGCCTCGATGCTCTCCGGATCCACGGCGGAGGGCCAGGCTACCTTGCGCCTGAAGCGTCTTGAGGTGCGTTCCTTCCTGTAGTACTTCTCGTTCTCCTCTTCGATTTCGGTCTCTGCCTCGGCGCTTATCTCCAGTCCCTCATCGTCCGCCTTGAGGCTTATGTCCTCCTTGGAGACGCCAGGTATATCCGCGGAGACTACTATGCTGTCGTCCTCCTCTCTTACGTCGACGGGGACGCCGCCTCCGAGGTTAGTTAGCTCCTTTCCGGCGCCGTGGAACTCCTCTAGCATGTTTTGCATCTGGTCGAATACGTTGTCGATAGGGTTGCGTTGCATCTTTCTCATTTCAGACACCACGTTTTGTTTATGTGAATAAAAATTTTTAATTATCTGATGCCGGTACAGTAAGTTTTTTGACCTCTATCACTGGCTAATGATAGTTAAAATTTGTTATGCTAATTATAACTATGGCTTGTGATAGATATGATGAAGTAAGTGTAGACAAAATAGCAGAGGTTGCCGACTCTGAATATACAGATTTCGTGGGAGACTATGTCAGTAATAAGGAACTGTCAGAGGCAGGTTGGGGGGATGGGGGACCACCTGACCCTAATTGGAACTATTCAAATGAATTCGCTCGCTGGCTTGATCGTTATCTAGAGGATACTGGGCGCTCTAGAGATAACGTGGTTAGATATGCTTGGGCAGTAGGGGCTAGAGAAGCTAAAGAAACAGATCATGATGTTGACGAACTCAGGAGACTTCATCATAGAGCTGCTGTTGCAGCAGTTGCCGATCAAAGAGGGTCAGTAGGAGCCTTATTCAGTGCCTTCTCTCCATTTGGACATGGATATCAAAACGCTAGTATGGGGGACCTCGACATCTGTACAACGGAAATAGGACGAGCTTTGGAGGAGGGATTTGAAGCATGGAGGGAATTGGAAGGTAGTGATGACATTCACTGAGCCTGTTTAATTATTTCCTCGGTACTAAAGATCGTGGCAAAGCCGGTGTTAAACTTATTCTCTTTATTTCTCCAACTAGGTAGTTCAGTATTTGTTTTTGATCTCAGTTAAAAATCCGCTGTGATTTTAGACAAGTTGATAAACTTAGTTCTTGCTATGCTAGAACTTTTTGTCATTGGTTCGCTCCGTTCAAAGATTAGTTTGTTTAAACGCTCCACTGCATCTATCTGACATGAACAGGGCAAATAAAGTCATGGAAAAGGTAGAGGAGATGATCGATGAGAGCGAGAAGCCGTCGGTGCAGCGGCTCTCAACGGAGCTTGGAATGCACGAGGCGGACGTGCACGGCTGCCTGAACCTGCTTGAGCGCGAGGGAAGGATAGAGACCTACACGAAGAAGCTTTTCGGGGACAGAACGAGGTTCGTGGCACTGAAGAGATGAAGTCGAGTTAATAATCTGGGTCCTGCAGTATTTCGTATGGCTTCCATAATCCTTCCGAACCAGCTTTTTGATGAACCGGTCGACGAGGACAAAAAGTACCTCGTGGAGCATCCGCGATTTTTCAGCGAGCATGACTACCACGGGAAGAAGCTCGTGCTCCACAGAGCCTCCATGAAGGCGTACTCGGACAGGTTCGACGTAGAGTACGTGGAGTTCACGGACAGCCTGGAAAGGGTGTTTGACAGCGAGGAACGGGTCAGGATGTATGATCCCGTGGACCACGCGCTCAGGCGGGAGCTCCAGGAGATGGCTCACGACCACGGAACCGAGATCATCTTCGAGCAGAGCCCGGGTTTCCTGGCGTCGATGGATTTCAACAGGGAGTACTTCTCGGAGAACGATTACTTCCAGCTCTCGTACTACAAGACGATGAGGAAGAGGCTGGACGTCCTTGTGGATGAAGAAGGAGGTCCTGAAGGCGGGAAGTGGAGTTTTGACCCGGAAAACAGGAAGAAGATGCCGGAGGACGTCGAACCCCCGGAGATCCCGCAGTTCTCCTCTGGACACGTCGAGGAGGCGAAGGAGTACGTCGAGAAGAACTTTCCGGAAAACCCCGGAAGCATCGAGGACTTCTTCTGGCCGGTGACACGCGAGCAGGCCCGCCAGAACCTGGAGGACTTTCTCGAGAACAGACTGGAGAAGTTCGGAGACTACCAGGATTCGCTGGACTCCGACCTGAAGTTTGGTTACCATTCTCTGCTGTCCTCTTCGATCAACATCGGCCTCCTGACGCCGGGAGAGGTCGTGGAGGCGACGATCGAGGCCCACGAAGAGAAGGATTATCCCATGAACTCGCTAGAAGGCTTTCTGCGCCAGATAATCGGCTGGAGAGAGTACATCCGTGCGCTCTACGAGCTCGAGGGCGAGGAGATGCGGTCCCGGAACTTCTTCGGCTGCGAAAACACGCTTCCGGAGGCCTTCTACACCGCGGATACAGGGCTGCCGCCCGTCGACGACTCGATCGATAATGCGCTGGAGAACGCCTACTGCCACCACATCGAGCGTCTGATGGTTCTCGGGAACGTCATGCTCCTGCTCGAGATCGATCCCGACAAGGTATACGACTGGTTCATGGAGATGTTCATCGACGCGTACGACTGGGTGATGGTTCCCAACGTCTACGGCATGTCCCAGTACGCTGATCCACGGATAATGACGAAGCCCTACATCTCTTCCTCGAACTACATCGGCAAGATGTCTCATTACCAGGGGGGCGACTGGCAGGACCACTGGGACGGCCTGTACTGGAGCTTCATATCACGGCACGAGGAGAAGATATCGGATATCCACAGGATGAGCTTCATGACTTCGACCCTGGAGAGGATGAACGAGGAGACGGTTGAGGAGCATCTTAAGAGCGCTGAAACGTTCAGGTCAAGCCTGGATCTTCAGGAATCATGAACTCCGTGGCTTGGATGTTTGCATCTTTTCCTGCCAACGAGTCGAGGAAAGAAATGACCCATGTGAACACCGTTGGTTATCAAGTTTTGTCTGACCAGAGACAACATGGATAGTAACGATGCAGGTCACCACTTCCCCACGGGCGGGGGATCTCCGGATGTTGAGGATAGTTCGGACTGGCCTCCGGAGGAACTTGAGGACTATGACGCCGAGAAGGCGCTTTCCGAACTTCTGGAACTTGAAGATCAGCTGGGAAGTGACATAGAGAAAGGGGCCGCCTTCACCCTTCTGGTGGATGAGTACGGCCTGTCAAAGGGCAGAGCAAGAGAGCTGGTGGGCAAGCGCGCCCACGAAGATCTGCCGGAAGGCACTGATCTGGATGATCCTCCTGGAGAAGTTGAATGGGGTCATGTAGCGGGCATGCTCGCTGATGATTCCGAAGATCACCAGAAGAGAATGGATCTTGGAGCCAGTATAACCTCCGGGACTGGAGCTTCGGAACTTATGGATGTCGTGAAATCGGCCGTAGATGATATGCCGGATGAAGAGGTTGAAGAGGTCGAGCTTGGAGGAGTAGATCACTACAGGGTAGGGGCCGTGGAACTGTACTCTCAGGTCATAAGAAGCTCTGATGGTGAAGGCCTGCCAGATTCTGTAGACGACTTCGCGGGGATCTCGGATCTGAATGGCTACGGAATGCTGGGCGTGGAAGGTTCACCGGGTATGAAGGGCAGAAACACCTCTCGTTTCAAGGATATATTTGAGGGCTTCCGGGAAAGCGGTTATGAGAGTTTAAGGCCGTACATGGAGTCGGAAGCCGAGTACACCAACGCCGATGAAGAGCAGATCGGAGACAAGTGCAGGCATGTTAAAAGAGTAATCGCCGAGGCTGCCATTTACATAAGAGAGGAGAGGTTTGAGGAGGATTCCGGAGGTAACAAGTATCTAGCCTGATCTTTGGTGGTTCTTCAGGTCATCCCCCGAATTTTTTACTCCGGAAGATACTGTCGTTACATGAAGAAACAGGACATCCTAGACTTCTTCCTGAAGCCTTTCAGGGCTTCGACCTATCGTGATCTCGCCGTGGTGCTGGAGCAGTTCCCGGCCGGGATCTACCACTTCACGCTGCTCGTCGCGGGAATGGCTACCTCTGTCGGCCTTGTCTCCAGTGTTGTCGCGGCCCCGCTGGCGCTCCCGGTCCTTGTTGGCACAGTTTATATAGCTAGGAGATCGGTCAACGTCGAGTACAAGGGCGTCAGGGAGGAGGCGGAGCGCCACGGCGTCGAGCTAACGAGTCTCCGGAAGATCGGCGGCGAAGACTTCCTGGATCTGTCGAAAAAGATGCTTTCCGACGGGAACAGCTGGTCGACGCTGCTAGTTTCACTCCTGAGGCTTCCGGTCGGACTAGCGGCGTTCACCTACGTCGTGTTCTACTTTTCGCTGTCGTTCTCGCTGGCCGCCGCGCCTTTCCTGTACCGGAGTCAGGGCTACCTCCGGGTCGGCTCGACGTCAGCGGTGAACACGCTGCCTGAGGCTCTGCTGGTATCCGCTTCAGGAGTTTTAGTGTTCGTGGCGGGTGCGAACCTGCTGGGCCTCCTGGCGAAGGGATGCCTGGTGCTGATGAGCTACTCAGTAGTGGAAGAGAATGCCTAGCAGGTGTTTCTCTTCTCCGAGAGCGCTCCCATGAGTGCCGCGTACGTCACGGTCGACACCATGAGGAGGTGATCGGGTGAACTACCTCCCTCATTTCCGACAGTGATTCCGATCTCGAAGCCAAGTATTAGCGTGAAGACGAGGGTGAGCGCGATCTGGAGATTCTTTACGATTTCCTCTGACTCCAGGCCGATCTCCGTGTCTTCGAACAGCTCCATGATCTACATCACCGCTCCTCTACTAAAAAAAATACTCCTGGCTGTTGATCCTCGCGCCGGTCACAGGAACTCCAGGATCTCCCCGGCCTCCTTCCTGTACTTCCTGTCCTTTTCGCCGTCAGGATACCCGACCGGGAGAAGAAGGACGGGATAATAGCTATCCAGATCCAGCTCTTCCCCGAGCTGCTCCTGGTCGAATCCCTTCACCGGGCAGGTTCCGATTCCCCGGCTCCAGAGCGCCTCGATGAGGTCGGAGGCGAAGAAGATGCAGTTCGAGGTCAGCTCCAGCTCCTTCCACCCGGGGCTACGGTTCCTGTACCCCTCGACCATCTCTTTTTCTTCCTCTGCCTCGTCCTCCGACCTGTATCCCTTGTCTATCATGTCCTCGAACGCTCTTTCGACGCCGCGGAACTCCCTGTCCCCGGCCACCACGCAGATCTTGTCGGCCTCGAGCATCCATTCCTGTCCGTAGCTGGTCTTTACAGCGGTTCTCATCTTTTCCTCCGATTCCAGGATGAAAAGCTTCCACGGCTGGACGTTCCACGCGCTCGGCGCTCTCCTGGCTACTTCGACGGCCTCCTCGATGCTCGATCTTTCGACGTTCCTGTCCTCGAAGCTGTGGAACGACTTCCTGGTCTCCAGTACCTCCCTGAACTCCATGGTTTTACTGGTGCCTCCTTATTTTTGAATTAACTGAGTCAGGAACGCCTATCTCCTCGAGATCCAGGTCCACGTGGAGCGTGAAGAAGTCGACGAACGGAGATCGAGAGGCCATGTCTCTCACCTCTCTCTGGTTGGATGTGAGAAGGTCTTCCGCCCGGTCACCGGTCGTCTTGACCTCCACAGCCATTATTTTGAAGTCCTCCGCCAGCGGTATATTCGCTGTAATTGGTTTACCTGTCTCGAAGCCTGGTTCGGTGGTGTCCCGGGAGCTGAACTTCTTTTCTATGTTCTCTTTATGCCTGAACCCGTAGAATATCTCGTCGATGAAGGGGTTCCAGGCCTCCAGGAAGCTGTCAAAGAGATCCTCCGGCAGCGCGACGCAGTTCTCCTCCAGCTTCTCCAGCAGCTTCTCTTCATCCAGGCCGCGGTGCCGAACGCTGCTTCCCTCAAGACGTATGTCGCTGAAACGGCTCCCTGTGCTGACCTCCCGCAGCGGGCCTCCGGCCGAGACCACCTCGCAGCTCCTTTCGATCGTCCAGCCGTTCTCCAGGTGGTTCTCGAGGAACTCCGCGACCCGGTTCCTGAGAAACGCCGCGATCTTCTCTCCCACGCATCCCTGCAGCTGGCGCCTGTGCATCTCCCCGAGGTCGAAGCTGACCTCCAGCTCCTCCTTTTCGTCCTCCTGCCGGAAGAAGTCCTCCAGTCGGGAGACTCCGGATCTCTTCCTGGCTTCCATGGCCTCGTTCTCCGTCAGGTTCATCCTTGATGCGAGTTGCCTGTCTGTGAGTTCTTCCGCCTCTTCCGGCTCCGGCTGTTCCACGTTCATCGAGTGTGCGGATGAAGTTAAACCATCAATGGTGAAATGTCTTTCCTTTCGTGTTAGTGATGCCGAAGAGCTTCGTCTGGCACCGGCGCGACCTCCGTACCCGTGACAATCCCGCGGTCGAGGCCGCTTCCTCGGTGGAAGGTCCAACCGTGCCTGTCTACGTCGCCGATCCGGGATTCTTCGACCGTCTCATGAACCAGGCGAGAGCAAGGTTTGTCTTAGAGTCGCTGAGAGATCTCAACGCCAGGTACAGGGAGCTTGGGACCCATCTTCTTCTTTTCGAGGGAGATCCCGTGGAGGTCCTCCGGGAACTGGCCGGAGAAGAAGACACCGTGTTCTTCACTCTTGAATCAGACCTCTACTTCTCGCGTCGGAGAGATGAAGCTCTCGAGATCGCGGAAGGAGTCTCTGTAGATCCTGTCGACAGGTCTCCGGTAGGCAGCCGGGAGAACTGGGAGGAGAGGCTGGAGAACTACTTCCAGAGTGATCCGGTCCGTTCAGGTAGGCTTCGATCGCACTCGATGTCCGGCGAGGTCTCGATAGACGAACTGGTGGACAGCCACGCTCCAGATCCCGAGAAGCCGGTTCCGGAGCCGGGAAGGAAGGCGGGAGAACAGAGGCTGAGAAGCTTCCTCGAGCAGATCGAGCTCTACGGTCCGTGTGTTTCGAAGCCACTGAGAGCGGAGGAAACCTGCTCACGTATCTCTCCTCATTTGGCGTACGGAACGATGTCGGTGAGAGAGGTCTACCGGAGAGCCGGGCAGGATACGAAGAGCTCGGAGATGTTCAGGGACAGGCTGGCCTGGAACCTTCACATGAAGCAGAAGCTGGAGGACAACCCTGATCTCACCTGGCAGGCGGTAAACCCGGTATACCGGGGCCTCCACGAAGAGAACAGAGACGAGGAGCTGATCTGTGCGTGGAAGAACGGCGAGACAGGGTATCCGATGGTCGACGCATCCATGAGGTCTCTGGTAGAGACCGGATGGATCAACTTCCGGATGCGGGCGATGGCCGCATCGTTCTACAGCTACATACTCAAGCAGCCGTGGAAGACAGGAGCTGACTTCTTTTACCGGCATCTGATTGACTCGGAGGCCGCGATCAACTACTACCAGTGGCAGATGCAGTCCGGGCTGGTGGGCGTCCACGCCAACAGGATATACGATCCGACGAAGCAGAAGCGGGAGAACGATCCCCGGGGAGAGTTCATACGGGAGTACATCCCGGAACTACGACCGGTACCGGACCAGTACCTGGCGGAGCCCTGGAAGATGCCAGAGCCGGTTCAGGAGGAGTGCGGAGTCGAGATAGGTCGCAACTATCCCGGGCCTGTCGTCGACTTCGACAGGGAAGCGGATGAGGCCCGGAAGTTCTTCAGGAGGAAGGCTCCGGAAGCCTACAGGGCGTTGCTGGACGACGAGGTATGGAGGAAGGCCTCGCTAAGCGACAGCCACTCCAGGGAGGAGATCCGGCGGAAGGCGGATCAGGAGTCCCGCGAATCAAGAGACTCCAGCCTCGAAGAATACCCGTAAAAAACCTTCTCGTTAGGTGTGCAACGTGAAGAAACAGCAGCTCATCCATCTCCACGGTCTTCTGGGCGAGGTACGAAAACAGTATGATGAGTGGGGAGTGGAGATGGATCTGGAGGAATACGAGGAGCTTGGTGTCGGGCCGACCTTGATCAATGAAGACAAGGATGAACACAGGAAGGCCGTGTTCGAACTAGTTCGAGGCATCACCGGTAATGATGTTTTCGAGGACGCCCTGGAGGAATCTGTCGGAGATCAGGAGCATGCAGACTCTGAACTGCAGGAGAACGGCGAGACCGGAAACGGGGTGGAGACCGAGTGGTTCGGAGGTTTCCAGACCGGAACTTACGGGGCAATAGACATCTATGAGGAGGAAGACAGGTATGTTATCCGGTTATCCGAGGAGACAGAATCGAGGTTCGTGTCGACAAGAGAACGGAAGATACCGAAGAAGCCCCTCGCTCTTGATACCCTTGCTTTGATGCTGGAGGAGGAAAGGGGCTTCGATGAGGCGTATTCGGAGGTTGGAGAGGAGTACGGAGCCGATGAAGATGTCGCTCAAGAGGATGTGCGGTCGGCACTATATGACGTTCTGGATTATCAGGGCAATATCAGAAAATCCTTCGCTAAGGGCCTGCGGAGGGCGATCAAAACGGAGTACCAGGGATCGGCCGAGGCCGGAGCCTGAAGAAAACTTATCCTGATCGGTCCCGCCGCGGCTAATTTTGATGATGGGGCGGAAACAGGGAAGCTGTCAGTAGTGAGTAATGGGTTAGAATGGGAGATATACGACCGGAATGGTCTTATCGCTGAAAAGAACCAGGCTTTAATGGAGGTATCAAAGAGGTCCAAGGTGCCTACGGTCCTCAATTTTATGTCTGAAACCGGCGCTAACTACTTTGTGGCTGCCAGAAATGTTTACACGGATAGGGATGGCGTCGCGCGCGGATACCAGGCTGTCAGATCTATTCTGGACGAAGATTTCAGGGTCCGCCAGGAGATTCAGGAAGATATTTCAAGTATACT
>JBDGRC010000114.1:0-5928 GCA_042218495.1 Candidatus Nanohaloarchaea archaeon
CGAACTCCACGTCGAGCCCGGTGGCGGCCTCTATCTCCTCCCGTATCTGATCCTTCGCCTCTTCAGGAAGCTCGTGCTCGTGGTCGCCGTGGGAATGCGACGAAGGCACTCTGACCGTTCCTTCGTCGAACTCGAGCTCTCCTTCGCCGACCCTGTAGCCGTAGATCTTCTCTGCGATCTCCCTGTCGTCTTCGATCCTTTCAACGACCTCCAGCTCGTAGCTTAGCTTATCGCCCGCAAGCGGGTGGTTGAAGTCAATCCTGACTCTGCCGGAGGAGTTGGAGACAACTTTGCCGCGTCTCTGACCGATCATCAGCTCTTCGCCCGGGCGGACGTCCACTCCCTGTTTCTTGAACTCTTTCTCCGGGTAGGTTTGAACGTCCTCGGCAGAACGTTCGCCGTATCCTTTCTCGGGAGGTACTTCGACCTCTGCCGACTCGCCAACTTCCATGTCGAGCAGCCTGTCTTCTAGACCTTCGATGACGTACTCTCTTCCGATTAGAACCGGTACGGGTTCAAAGTTAGCGTCTTCTCTCTCCAGATCCTCTTCCTCCGCCACCTCTTCTCTGGTGGTGTCGAAAACCTCTCCGTCCTCTCTCCCGGTGTACTGGATCATCACGAGTTCGTCTTCTTCCATGTCTCCGGGATGGGATCCGAAAGTTAAAAGGCCTCGATCCCCCGAGCGATCACTCCTTCCTGTATCCTCGCGAACCTCGATGAGAACTTTCCACCGGGATCAGCAAGCACCAGAGAAGCTCCCGCGGAGTTGTATGCAATGTCCCCGTAGCTGAAGAACCTGGAAGGTACCTGGCCCTGCGCCACCTCCATAGCAGCGCCGAAGACCGTTACTGCCAGGAAAGCCTCGGCACGTCCTCCCTTTCCGTCCTCCAGGCAGACTGATGTCCCTGCAGCCAGGCCAAAGTAGGCGGTTAAGTGCAGAAGAGCTGAGGAACCGCCCGTGGGCGATCCGTCTCCTCCGCCGAAGGGCACCATGCTATAGTAGGCTATCACCGCAGCCCCCGTGAAAACTGCCAGAGAGTTTGCTTTCTGCCGCACCGTTTCCGGACAGGTCACGCATTCACCGGTTTCGACAGCTTGATAATATCTCCGTTGTTCCAGAACACATGGAATGGATGAACAACCTTCCGGAGAGGCATCGTAGCTCTCTCGAAGCACTTCTGGACTCCGTAAACCAGCACGAGAAGGCCTACATGAGCGCTGAGAACGCGTCCGTCGGTCAGATTTGGGTTGCGTTCGCCCTGCTGTATGACAGGATTGAGAAGCTGGAGGCGCTGACGAAAGCCCAGCGAAAGGCTCTGAACGATATCGACGCCGACGTGGATGTTGACAGACACCTCGACGAGAATCTGGAGAACAGCCTCAAGAACTACTAGTCGAGCCGGAAATACTGACTGGATTGGTTATAAATAGCCGTTGAGGAAATCCGGTGTTATGAATGTCGCGAGATACGGCTTCGTCCTCGGTGCCATGCTTGTCCTGGTCGCCGGTGCCTCCGCTGAAATCCCGCAGAGCTGTCAGCCGCTCGATGGAGATCGATCCGGAAACAGCGTCGATCTGCTGCTCGTGATGGGTGGCTACTCGGAGGACGTGAGGGCCGAGCAGCACGCGAGGTACTTCGCAGGGTTCAAGGGAACGGACAGAGGGCTGATGGACCTCTTCCCTATGAACGTCACGGAGGACAGGTTCGAGATCCTGTACGTCGGAGCTAGAGACAACTCCAACGATGTAGGGGGTTCAAACGGTCCTTTCAGGGAGGCCAGGTACCAGAGAAAGCAGTGCGGGGCTGACTACGCAGTATACATGGCCAGGGGTCCGCACGGCTGGACTACAGGAGCCAAAGACCTGGTGGCGAGAGTTAAAGGCATAAGCGACAAGGTAGCGGAGGACAACGGAGCTGTTGGTCTAATCCACGAATGGGGCCACATATTCGGCGATGTCTCCGACGAGTACGACTTCAACGCAGGTAAGAGAGATGGAAACTTCCCGAACTGCGCAAAATCAAAGTCTCAGGCCGAGAAGTGGTGGGGAGAGATGGCAGAGACCACGGACTCGGTCGGTTACGCCAACGGTTGCAAGAACTCCGACGACATGATCGAACCGCATCCTGGTGGAACGATTATGGGCGACAAAGGTCTATGGCACTACGGGCCGGTCAACGACAGGAACTTCCTGAAGAACATAGCGGAGGAGACAGGGCCCGTGACTGACCTGAGCGTGGAGTCTGTCTCCAGGTCAGGAACGGAGATCGAGGCAAAGATATCGTACGAGACGGCCAGCAACGTGGCTGAGGTCAGCCTGGAGAACGCGGACGGATCAAAGAAGATCTTCGTCCACGGAACAGGGTCAGAGAACGTGACCATTGACGCCGGAGAGAAGCTCCGGAAGGTTGAACTGTCCGTCGACACTGTCGACGACATCAAAGAGATTAACGAGGACAACAACCGGCTCTCGAAGGAGTTTGGCGCGACGGCCGACTACTGGAAGAGCAAGTACATGAAGGCCTCGCAGAAGCTGGAGGAGAGCAGGGACAGGGTTTCAGAGCTCGAGTCACGGGTCTCGGGCCTGGAGTCCGACCTGGCGGACGTCAGGCAGCGGCTTGACGAGGCCAGGTCTACGATCGCCGGGCTGAGGTCAAGGAACTCCAACCTCAGCGAGCAGCTGAACGAAACCGGAGGTCAGGAATCAACGGGCTCCTCCACCGAGGAACAGAGGTCGAACAGTTCTTCGCGGAACGCTGCTGATGACCAGAGTTCCAGGATCAGCGAGCTTCAGGCTGAAAACTCACGCCTCGAAGGCCGGGTATCGTCGCTTCGGTCCGAGCTCTCCACGGCGAGGGAAACGATAGACTCGTTGAGAGAAGCCCTGAGAGCAAAGGCATCGGAATCCGGAGAGGATCCATCAGGAGGATCTTCCGAGTCGGCTGAAAGCTCTTCCGGAGACGGGAAATCGGCCAACAGTTCTGACGAAGCCGAGGCAGGATCCTCACAGAAAGGAGGTCCCACCGATCGGGCGGAAAACAATTCGACCGCCCGAAACGGCTCGGTCGGAAGCGCCTTCGCCGGCATACTGAGCTCGCTGTTCTAGTTCAGGACTATGGCTGGCTTGCCGGGCTCTGCCCGGTCGGCTCGTTCCTCTCCGGAATCCTCCTCTTTCTCCATCTCTACCTCGACACCAAACTCCTCCGACCAGCGCTCCAGGTTCTGCTCCAGGGCGTCTGACTCGGCCGCTTTCTTCATGTACTGGCTGGAAAACTTTCCGGGATTCTCTACCGCATCCATCGCGTAGCTCTTGATTTCCGGGGCGTGCTGTCTCAGATCGCCGTCGAGAACAGCGTCCATGACCTCTCCGACGTCCGTTCCGTCCACTGATTCGATTCTCCGGAACGCCTCGTACTTCCAGTCGGCCGCCCTGATGATCTTGAGGCTCTCTGGAGAACCATCCAGCATCTCCTGCACCTCCCTGACGTCCGAGGCGACCCTTTCGAAGTACCGATCGATCCGCTCGGCCTCCCTGTCCAGCAGGCTTTCGCTGACCTCGGGCCATTCCTCCTCCAGCATGTATGATTCGTTCCCGAGCTCCTCCCACAGCTCGTCGGCCGTGTGCGGCGCGTAGGGCGCAACAAGCTTTAGCAGCGTCCTTACTCCGTGGCTGAACACAGCGGGGTCTCCGCCTTCCTGCCTGTACCGGTACAGCTCGGAGAGAAGCCTGTCGATCTCTGCGATAGCCAGGTTGAACTCGTAGCTTTCCGTGTGTTCCGTAACGTCTTCGACCGCTCGCTGTATCCTGCTCGAGGTTATTCTATCCTCCAGCTCCTCCTGCTCCAGGTCTGGAACTTCCTCCGTCATGAACTCCATGTTCTCCTCGACCAGTCGGAAGATCCGTTCCAGCATCTCTTTCGAGGCCTCGACGCCGTCCTGGGACCATTCCAGCTCCTTCGTGGGGTGTGACGCCCTCAGGATGAATACTCTGGCCGTATCGGCTCCGTGCTCCTCTATTAGGTCGGTCGGGTCGACCACGTTGTGCTTGGACTTGGACATCTTTCGGACCTCCACTTCGACCTCTCGTCCGCATCTGGAGCAACTGTCGTCTTCATCCACGTCCTCAGGGTAGAGCCAGCCGTGTTCAGGGCACTCGTACGCGGGATGGTTTACCATTCCCAGCGTTAGAAGTCTTTCGAACGGCTCGTCCTCGTCCAGCATGTCCTGGTCCCGGAAGAACTTCGTGAAGAAGCGGGCGTAGAGCAGATGCATGACAGCGTGCTCTATGCCTCCTATGTACTGGTCGACGTTCATCCATTCCTCCGCGTCTTCTCTTCTGAACGGAGCCTCCCCATGATCCGGCGACAGGTATCTCAGGAAGTACCACGAGCTCCCGATGAAGGTGTCCATCGTGTCGGTCTCTCGCTGTGCCGGGTCTCCGCACTCCGGACACTCCGTATCCGTGAACGTCTCCGATGTCTCCACGGGGTTCCCTGTCTCCGTGAACTCTACGTCCTCAGGCAGCTCCACGGGAAGATCCTCTTCTGGCACCGGAACCGTGCCGCAGCTCTCGCAGTAGACGACCGGTATCGGGGTTCCCCAGTAGCGCTGGCGTGAGATCAGCCAGTCCCTGAGCCTGTAGTTGACCTCCGGCTCTCCGATCCCGCGTTCCTCCAGCTCTTCGATTATCCTCTTCTTCGCCTCTTCGGTGTCAAGGCCGTCCAGCATCTCCGAGTTGACGTGTTCCCCGTCGCCCTCGTAAGCTTCCTCCTCCAGACTGTGGTCTCCGTCCGGATCCACGACCTTTCTAACTTCGAGATCGTGCTCTCTCGCGAACTCCCAGTCCCTCTGATCGTGCGCCGGAACCGCCATTATCGCTCCGGTGCCGTAGTCCTGCAGGACGAACTCCGCGACGTAGATGGGTATTTCCTCTCCTGTCAGAGGGTTTTCCGCGTAAATATCGGTGAAAACACCTGACTTCGATTTTTCTTCCCTCTCCTCCGTATCTCTTTTCATCGCCTCTTCCCGGTATTCGGCGACCTCTTCGTTGTCCTCAGCGATCTCCTCCGCCAGGTCGTGCTCAGGGGCCAGAGCCATGAAAGTGGCGCCGTAGATAGTGTCGGGCCGGGTCGTGAATACCTCGAGGCTTTCATGCTCCCTGACAGGGAACTTTATCCTCGCCCCGTGGCTCCTGCCGATCCAGTCCTCCTGCATCTTTCTGACCTTATCCGGCCATCCCTCCAGCTGTTCGAGGTCTTCCAGAAGCTCCTCCGCGTACTCCGTTATCTCCAGGAACCACTGCTCCATGTCCTTCTGCTCTGCCTCCGTGTCGCAGCGCCAGCAGTCGCCTCCCTCCACCTGCTCGTCCGCCAGCACTGTCTCGCAGGAGGGACACCAGTTCACGCTGGACTCGTCCCGGTAAGCGAGCCCCTCGTCAAGCATCTGGAGGAAGATCCACTGGTTCCAGCGGTAGTAGTCCGGATCGCAGGTGGCGACCTCACGCTCCCAGTCGTATGAGAACCCCAGGCGCTTCAGCTGTGATCTCATGCTGTCTATGCAGTCGCGAGTCCATTCGCCCGGATCCACGTCCCTGTCGATCGCGGCGTTTTCCGCCGGAAGCCCGAACGCATCCCATCCCATCGGGTGCATGACGTCGTATCCCTGCATCCTCTTCATGCGGACTGGTGCATCGCCAAGAGAATAGGTACGGACGTGTCCCATGTGGAGGTCGCCGGAAGGATATGGAAACATCTCCAGGACGTAGTACTTCTCCGCGTCCGTTCTTTCTGTTCCGTGTACGTTGTCCTCCCTCCATCTTTCCTGCCACTTTTGCTCGATGTCCGTGAGTCTTTCCGCGAAGCTCTGGCTCATGTCACCACGACAGCCTTCAACCTATTTCAACCTAGCGATATGCCTGCACCTGATCGAT
>JBDGRC010000114.1:6028-29949 GCA_042218495.1 Candidatus Nanohaloarchaea archaeon
TGAGGAAATATTTGGGGATGAGGAGAAAGAAGCACTAAGGGCAATACAGGACTGAATTTGGTTTCAGTGGCTGAACCTGGAACCGGCCACTGATTTAAATTCGGCTATATCAAATTTTTGATACGATGACCCGGCTGATATCTGTAGCGAGTGGGAAGGGAGGAACCGGAAAAACCACAGTGACTTCGAACATAGGGGCTGCGCTGACGCAGTTCGGCAGCGATACTATAGTTCTGGACGCCAATCTTACGAACCCAAACCTCGGTTTCCACCTCGGGATTCCGCTGTATCCGAAGACCCTCCACGATGTCCTGAAAGGGGATGCTCACATAACGGAGGCCATGTACATCCATAACTCCGGTCTGAGGGTTGTTCCAGCCGGGCTATCGATAGACGACCTGGTCGATACTTCTCCGGAGAACCTGAGCGACGTGCTCCTGGATGCGGTTGGGGAGCCGGACTACGTTCTGGTCGACTCTGCCGCGGGACTTGGGAACGAGTCCATCAACGCGATAGAGGCCAGCGATGAGACACTTGTAGTCACGAATCCAAACCTCCCGGCGGTCACCGACGCCCTGAAGACGGTCAACATCGCCGAGGACGCCGGAACTGACGTGCTGGGAGTCGTCGTGAACAGGAAGAAGGGTCATGACTCGGAGCTCGACGCGGAGGAGGTGGAGTCGATGATCGGCTACCCTGTTATGATGGAGGTTCCGGAGCACAACAAGGTCAGGGAGGCGCTCTCCGTGAAGAAGCCGGTCGTTCACCATGAGCCAGACCACCATGTCTCAGAGAGGTTCAAGTCGGTTGCGGCGGAGATCGCGGGGCTTGACTATGAGCCCGATCTCAGGCAGAAAGGCCTGGTCAGGAAGCTAATTGACTCGATAAGGTAGATGGTATCTTCAGAACAGGCAGAGGTCGTTCTACTGATTGCGGTCGGATCCGCTTTGCTGCTTGGCCTCTGGACGTGGTCCAGCACCAGCGTCGATACCATATCCAAAAGCTCCGGGTCAGAGAAGAACCGTACGCTCCGCTGTGCTGACATCGAGATCGACTACGTAAACGTTAAGACTGTGGAAGACTCTAAAACCATTACTTTCCAGTCCAGCAAGGACCTCGAGTCGATAGCGTTCTACTCCACCGGAGATCCGGGCCGTAACGTGACTGTTGAAAACGTCTCAGCCAGGGACCTTCAGGAGGTCTCCACGCCTTTCCGGGGAGAAGGCGAGATATTCGCGAGGATTCCTGGTTGCCGAAGGACCTTCCGTTAGCAGGGTTTTTATTCAGGGGTCCGGAATAGATTTGTAGATGACTAGAGTAATATCCGTCGTCTCGGGAAAGGGAGGTGTCGGCAAGACGACCGTAACCTCCAACTTGGGTGTCTCGCTGTCCGAGCAGGGGCACGACGTTCTCCTGATAGACGGAAACTTCACCGGAGCGAACATGGCACAGCACTTCGGCCTCGGTTTTCAGGATACCTCCCTGAACGACGTCCTGGAAGGCAGGGCTTACATAACCCAGGCGGTGTCCAAGCATCCTGCGGGTGTCTCGGTGCTTCCTGCATCCATACTCGAGTTCAACGCGGATCATGGATCTCTCAAGCACACTTTAGTAGAGTTTCTCGGCGACAAGGACTTTGTACTGATTGATGCCGGAGCAGGGACGGGTGAGGAAGTGGAGCACGCTATAGAGGCGAGCGACGAGGTTCTGCTTGTCTCAGAGCCGGAGCTTCCCGCTCTCACCAATACTTTGGGTGCCAAGAAGCTTGCCGAACAGCTGGAGAGGGATGTGATAGGGCTCGTGCTGAACTCCGTGAGGGGTGAAAAGGCAGAGGTCGACGACGAGGACGTCAGAGAGCTCGTGGAAACTGAGATAATCGGCAGAATACCTGATCACCGCCATGTCAGAGAGGGAATAGCTCTCAGAGAGCCTGTTGTATCTTACAAGCCAAACTCCGAGGTTTCTCACGCGATAGAGGACGTATCGTACCGTCTAAAGGGAGAGGAGCCTCCGGCCAGGTCGATTAAAGAGAGGCTCGCGAGCAAGGTCGAGAACTTCTCGCCGTTCTAGATCGGGGACTGCACCTGTTCCAAAAGTTATAACTGGGGCTGCGAAAGGTTATCCATGACAGATCTCAAGCCCTACGAGTACTACCTCTGGAGCCCGAAACGTGAAGAGTACGAGGACACGTCGGTTCCCGATGACATCGACTGCATCTTCTGCTCGCAGGCAGAGGGTGATAACAGGGTCACGAAGCTGGAGGTTTTCGAGGATGATTTTCTCATGGTGGAGCTCAACGTCTTCCCTTACAACACGGGCCACCTCCTCGTGGTTCCGAAGAGGCATGTAAACTCGCTCACCGACCTGAGCGACGAGGAACGGGACAGACTGTTCTCGATGGTCTCGCGTGTTGAGCAGCTCCAGCGCGACGTGGTTGATCCGGCAGGGATAGACATCGGAATAAACCTGGGAGAGGCAGCCGGGGAATCGATCCAGCACCTCCACGTCCAGCTTGTTCCGATCTACGAGAAGGACCGAGGGTTCATGGAGACGTCTCTCGACACCAAGGTCATGAAGAAGTCCCTGAAGGACATGCAGGAGGAGTACTGGTCGGGTAACGAGGTCCTCGAGGGTTACTGGTAGTCTCCTGAGAAAGCCTGGAGATTTCAGAGAGCCGCTTCTGCATATTGGTTAACTCCAGTGCTGAGTGGTTGAGCCCTCCTCTGTTAGCCCTCAAGTTATTAGACATGAGCCACCAGATACATACATGACATCGTTCTTCCACGCCTACGACCTGAGGGGGACCTACCCGGATGAAATCGACGAGGAGACCGCCAGGAGGGTTGGAAAGGCCTATGGCACCTTTGTCGATGCTGAGGAGGTTCTCGTGGGACGCGACGGAAGGAAGCACGGAAAAGAGGTATCGGAAGCCTTCATCGAAGGTATAAATTCTACGGGGACGGACGTGGCCTATGCGGGAGCTGTCCCGAGTCCGGTCGTCTACTTCGGTCAGTTCAGGCGTGGATTCGGATCCGCGGCCGTGGTCACCGCCTCTCATAACCCGCCGGAGTACACCGGTTTCAAGTTTAACAGGGAGGGGGCCATGGCCATGTCACGCTCCGGAGGAATGGCGGATATAGAGAAAATCTTCGAGTCCCGCAGGTTCGATTCCGGCGAAGGCGGTTTCCGTGAAGTGGAGTTGAAGGAGGAGTATATCGATGCCGTGGTCTCGAACATCGGCCAGATCGATCTGGAGGTCGCTATCAACTGTGGAAACGGCGTCACAGGAGTAATAGCCCGGGAGCTCTTCGAGGAGCTCGGCTGCAGTGTAAAGATGATAAACGAAGAGGTCGACGGTGACTTTCCAAACCATCTCGCTGATCCGGGAGACGAGGAGGCTGTAAGAGCTCTCGAAGATCGGATGTCGGATGAAGAGCTCGGCATACTGTTCGATGGAGACGGCGACCGGGCTGGATTTGTTCTGAAAGATCGAGGCCACGTCAGCGAGGACGAGTCGATCGCGCTGCTGGCGGAGAGATCTCTAGAAGTTGAATCAGGCACCGTGGTATACGACCTTCGGGCGTCGAAGCTCGTCCCGGAGAAGGTTGAGGAACACGGCGGAACGCCGGAGGAGTCGAGGGTAGGCCACACGTTCATATCCGAGCGGATCCACGAGGGAGACGACGTTTCCTTTGCGGGAGAGCTTTCAGGACACTTCTACTTCCCTGCTTTCGGCTTTCCGTGGGACGACGGTCTTTTCGCCGGCTCCCTGATGGCGAGTATATGCTCCGAGAAGCAGATAGACCGCGAGCTGGCTGGTTTTCCGGATTATCCTGTCTCGCCCGAGCTCAGGATAGACTGTCCTCATGGAGCCAAGGAGAAGGTGGTCGAGGCAGTACGGGAGTTCTACAGCGACCGTGAAATCTCGGAGAAGGACGGAGTGAAGATCCATTTTGACTCGGGCTGGGCTCTCGTCCGTCCATCCAGCACCGAGCCCAAGATGAGCGTGAGATGTGAGGCAGACTCTGAGGAGGAGCTTTCAAGCATACTCGATGAGGTCGAATCGGAGGTCAGGAGCGCTATAGACAGGTACGGCTAGCGCAGCTTCGCCTCGCCGGTGAAAGCGCCGCACGAGATAATGTCTCCTATTCCAACCATTCTTTCTGGACTTTCGTCTATCAGGGGCGGTATCGCGACCACGTTCAGTCCCTTGAGACGCGCAATTCCCTCCGCGGCGAATTCTTCTATGCCGAAGTAGTCGCCGAAGTCATTCAGCTCCTCCAGTCCCTGTATCGAGCTCCGTGAAATCCCTGCCTCAAGGTCTTCCTGACCCGAGATCTGCCCCGATGAACAAGCCCTGAATCCGCACAGATCGCCGTAGAGCATTGCGCGCCGTATCTTTTCAGGAGCCAGATAGTCACGTTCCGTCGCGCAGAGGTGGTAGTCGGTTGTGTGGATGTGGACCCTCTCGAGCCTGTACCTGTGGATCATCTCCTTCGCCAGCTTGAATGCCTCCCCCAGGTTGAACTCTGTTATCTCATCGACGATATCGAGGGAGTCCGCCAGTGCTCTTCCCTCTCCCTCGTCCAGTCCCAGGCTGTCGACCTCCGACACGATTTCCTCGAAGATCTTCTCTGCGTAGTATCTGTTCCTATGGACGTACTCCAGATGAATTGGGCTTTCCATGCTTTGCAGCTGTTTTCTGCTCTTCTCGAGTCTTGCCTCGACGTTTCCCTCGGCGTCGTGGAATCCGGAGAGCACGCAGCAGTCCACCTCATCGTCGAGCTCCTCTAGATGAGGCTCCAGCTCAGAGTCGAAGTAAGGTCCGAATCCCCTCAGGCTCGAGGAAAATATCACTCGGCCGCCGGTTCCCTCCTCGTACTCCACGATCAGGTTCTCCTTGGTCCTGTCGGAATCCGCGGCCTCCTCAACGTCGAGAAGCTCGAGTTGTTCTCCCTCTGCTGAAGGCACCTTCACTCCGCTTTTAATTTCTCCTGCCAGTACTTCCGACAGCTCCGGGGTATAGAATATCGGTTTATCTTCGAGCGAGGCCAGGTAGTTCGCCATTATCGCCGGTTGCCCTCCTGCGCGTGTCTCTCCCCCGCTGATATTGATGCCCTCCACGTCGACCTCTCTGCTCTCCCCCGACTCCACGCAGTCCCTGAGTTCCTGCTTCATCTCTGTTATCGTGCTGACTCTCTCATGCTTCCTCGGCCTGACATCCTCTATCTTTAGCTCCGAGTTCTCGAGGCTCACTATCCTGTCTATGTTCGCGTTGAATCCGAGAAGGACCTCGGCCTTCTTCCTCCCGAGGCCTGCGGACTCCCTGTATCTTTGCAGCCATTTTTCCCTCATCTCAGTCCCTCCGCGAGCTCAACTATTTTTTCTTGAGGGTCTTTCGCCTTCACCACTCCGGAGGCCACCAGAACGCCCTCACATCCGAGTTCAATGCTTTTTTCCACGTCCTCCCGTGTCTTGACCCCGGCTCCCGTGAGAACCGGTGGCTTTGACCGGCTGACCGCTTCCTCTATCATTCCGGGCCTGGCGGATGATACTGATACTTCTCCTCCTATAAGCTCCGGCGGCTCGAACGCAACGTAGTCTGGGCCTAGCTCCCCGAGCTCTCCGCACTCTTCCGGACTCCGTGCGCAGACCAACGTTGTGAGGCCTTCCTCTTCTGCTCTATCGATGGATTTCTTCAGAGCCTTCCTCTCCAGTCTTCTCTCCGAATGGTTGAGGAGAGTTCCCGAGGCGCCGGCCATGCTCACGGACTCCGGGAGCGGATGCCCGGTATGGCTTCCTGGTTCGGTTCCGTCCACGTGCTGGCTGAAGACTTCAAGTTCCAGGTCTTCCATGCGGAGAATATCGGGAGGCTGGGGTGCCACCACCACCTCCTTTCCGGTCCTTTCTGCTGCTTCGCTGCATTTCTCGGCAAGCTCCCTCGCCTTCTCGCCCATCGCCCCGGCATAGGCCTTGAAGTTTATGACCAGCATACTATCTGTTTAAGCTCCTCCGGTTAAGAACCTGCGCCTCCTTGCCTTCTATCCTGATGTCCAGGACCTCTTTTCCGTATCTCTTTCCGCGTCTTGTAGCTTTTACCGGTCCTGATGGCTCTACGGATGGTTTTTCTTCGCCCGTTCCTATTCCCAGAATGTAGGAGTCGACCACGTGTACGAAAAGCCCGGAGCTCCAGGCCTGCTCCGGACAGCCGAGCAGATCGCCCGTTTCGGAGTCGACTACCTCCGGAAGCGATCCTGGTTGGTCTGTTTCCATAAGTCCGCCCATTTTCTCCAGCGTTTTGATGGCTCTCTCGGTTTTTCCGTACTCCGCGTTGGCTGCAGCCGCCCAGCAGGTTGTCAGTCCCCAGGTGCTGCCGGTGTGGTATCCTGATGCGTCGTAGCCCGGATCCACGGCACTCCGGGTTCTCGCGCCGTATTGAGACACGAACTCCGCGTTCATCGTGGAAAGATACCTTTCAGCCCTCTCTGCATCTATATGACCGAACATCAGGGGTACCGCTCCGTTGATTGTTCTTGGACCCTCATCTCTCGCCTGATCTCTTATCCATTCTTCGCCCAGGAATCTTTCAAGCCCTTTCTCCAGGTCTTCAGCCCTTTCATCCTCCTGGAGACGGCAGGCCTTCAGCCATAGCGACTGGACGTCAACCGCGGGCGCCCGCTCCAGTGTGTCCATCCAGGTTCCTTCTCCCGGGTGTTTGACTATTCCGGTCTCGTCTACCTCCAGGCGGTCCATAGCCTTCGAGCATCCCTTCTCGATCTCCTCGCTTATTTCATGGTGTCTCTGCAGCTTCCTGGCTGCTATAACATACAGAGGATATGTGTCAGATCTCTCCCTGGACTCTGCGGCCGCTGAATGACCTATCTTTCCCGGAAGTCCTTCCCTGGCAAACTTCTCCAGCATCCGGCGAACTTCCTCGTACCTGCCCGCGTCGACGAGGCCCAGGGCCGTCCAGAAGCTGTCCCGCGCCCAGTAGCTCTGGAACCACGGGTGCCCGGCAATGACGCCGGTGCCGTTCACCCTGTAGATCAGGTTGCAGGTGCTCTTGACGCAGTCATGGAATGATCCATCGAAAAGGCCTTCTGACGCCTGTTCCCTTGTCTCCAGCTTTCCGTGACAATCTTTTTCCGTCTCTATACGGAACCTGATGGTCTCGGACTCATTTCCCTCCAGCTCAACTTTTCTGGTGAGCTCTCCCGGCACAAGACAAACCTGTCTCTCTCCCGGGTAGTGTTCCTTTATCGTGGCGTCTGTTTCCGGCTCTCCACCCGTTACAGATACTCTTTTTCCGCCATGTTCGGCTCTAAACCCATCTTCCGTCTCCTCAAGCTCGTATTCTCTGGGGCCGAGATCCTCCGACTTCTCTCTTATGTCGATCCCTGTCTCCAGCGAGAGGTGGATCGCCTTCGGTTCTCCAGATTTGTTGCTTACGTGGTACGAGATTTCGATGCCCGCGGAGTCTCCACAGGCTCTGACTGATTCTTCTACCTCGAGATCTCCTGCCTCGTGCCTGAAAGCCATCATATCTCCATACTCTGTTTCTACGCGGTTTTCCGGCGAGAGCCAGGTCCCGTTGACCCTTGCCGCGAAGTAGTCCAGGTACTTGTACGGAGGAGACCAGAGCCCGTCCCACTTGGTCCGGAAGCCGGAGTCAAGATGTCTGTGGAGGAAGCAGTCTAGATTCGAAACGGTGCCGGTCTTCCCGCCGGCCTGCCGGATTACCATACTGATACCAGGGGATGCTGGCTGTAAAAAACCGGTATTTTGACTCATGAGTGGTCAAGACGTAGGACATGTTCTTTTATACAGGAGAGCCGAATCTATGAGTAGAATGCCTCCAGAAAACTGTGTGGAAGTCTCCTTCGAGGTGGCGAACAAGGTTGGCGGGATCTACCAGGTCCTCAAGTCAAAGTCCTCAACGATGCAGGAGTATTACGGGAACGATTACTGGACCGTGGGGTTTTACGACGAGGAGAACGCCCGTGAAGACTTTGTATCTCGCCAGCCTCCGGAGGAAGTGGAGGAACTGATCGAAAAACTCAGAAATGATGGAATAGAGGTCAAGTACGGAGTCTGGGACATTTCCGGCTCTCCCAGATGTCTTCTGGTTGACGTGTCTGGGAAAAACAACGCGGACGATCTGAAGAAGGAGCTATGGGAAGAGGAAGGGATTGACTCCATGGATGCCGGGGCCGAGTTCGACAACTCGCTCATGTGGAGCGCCGCCTCGGGCAGACTCATTAACGAGCTAGAGGAGATGCTGGAGGGCGACACCGTCGTGCATCTTCATGAATGGCTGTCGGTCCCGGCAATGTTCGAGTTCGATTCTCCTGCCGTCTTCACCACACACGCCACGGTTCTCGGCAGGGCGCTTTCCAACTCGGACTTTGATCTCCAGGGGGCGGTGCTGGAAGGCAATGTGGACGATTCACTGGCTTCCGAGTACGGGGTGAAGCCAAAGCACCAGCTCGAGAAGGCAGGAGCCAGGACTTCGGACGTTTTCACGACGGTGAGCAGCGTCACGGCCCGCGAGGCGGAAGCTGTTCTCGATGAGAAAACCGACTTCGTTCTCCCGAACGGATTCAACGTCGAGGAGTTTCCTTCGCTGGAGGAGCTCTCCTACCAGCACAAGAAGAACAAGTCGGAGATGAAGGAGTTTCTGAGGGCTTACTTCGAGCCGTACTACGACGTCGATCTTGAGAACGACCCGAGAATATTCTACACTTCCGGAAGGTACGAGTTCCACAACAAGGGCTACGACGTGTTCATCGACGCCCTCGCGGACCTGAACGAGAGGGAGGGGGACGAGATATTCGTGTTCTTCTTCGTTCCGGCGGACGTAAAGAGTCCGAAGGACGAGGTGCTGGAGAACGTGTCGCTATATCAGGAGCTGGAGGATTACGTCGACTCGTTCCTCCACGACATACGATCGGAGCTTATGAAAGTCATGACTTCCGGGAAGGATCCAGAGAAAGGCCTATCACAGGTCCTTTCGTCGAAGTCGGACGGTGCCGAATCGCTCCAGAGAAACTTCCACGCCAGGGAAAGCAGTTCTCCTCCTCTCTGCGCTTACGACCTGGACTACTTCGGCGATGATATAATAGAACGTCTGATGGATGCGGGGCTGACAAACGAGGAGGACGACAGGGTCAAGGTGGTGTTCTACCCGACGTATCTTTCCAGGGGGGACAGGATGCTTTCCATGGACTACCAGGAAGCTGTGAAAGCCTGTAGCGTCGGAGTTTTCCCGAGCTACTACGAGCCCTGGGGATACACTCCCGTGGAGACGGCTGCAAACGGCGCTCTCTCGGTAACAACCGACATGGCGGGCTTCGGGAAGTTCCTTCAGGAGGAGGCTTCCGAGGATGAACGCCAGGGCATAAGAGTGCTGCAAAGGAAGGACGTCAGCGACAGTGAGGCCTCAGACCGTCTGGCGGATATTCTGGAAGAGATGGAGGGCTACTCGAAGACCGAGATAACGGAGAAGAAGCACAACGCCAGGAAGCTGGCCCAGCTTACGTCCTGGAGTCGTCTGGGTGAGAACTACAGGAAGGCTCACGAGGAGGCAGTGAGATAGATGAGCTTCCAGGTCGAGATAGACCACGCAAAGCAGAAGAACAGGTCGGTCCAGGATCTGCCCGAGAAGACCGTGCCTGGCTTTGTCGAAGCGGAGCCTGATCTGGATCTCGTAGAGTCCAGGACGGATCTGGACTACGAGAAGTTAATTGTAATCGGCAACGGCGGATCGATCACTTCTTTCCGTGCTTTTTTCTACGCCTTCATTTCAGAGGTCGACACCGAGGTCAGGCTTGTCACGACCACTGATCCTGACTATCTCAACAGGATATCGAAGGAGACCTCGAGTGAGGACACACTGGTCGTGGCGGTCTCGAAGAGCGGAGAGACCGCGACCGTCGTTGAATCACTTCTTTACTTCCTGAAAAGGGATTACGACGCCTTCGCGGTCACGTCGGACAACGAGGGAGCTCTGAGAGAGATAGTGGAGAGGAAGGATCTTGACTGGATCGCTCACAGGGATGTCGGCGGTCGTTTCTCCGGGCTGACGGAGACTGCTCTGGCTCCCGCGGCTCTCGCAGGCATCGATGTCCGAGAGATAAGGAAGGGAGGCGAGCAGATGTACAGGAGGCTTTCTCCCGAAAAAAACTACAACCCGGCACTGAACGTGGCTTCCGCCCTGTACGATGCGCAGAAGAGAGGCTTTAACGAGGTCTTCGCCGGTTTTTACTCATCCAGGATGCTCGGCTTCAAGCCTCTTCTCGTGCAGCTCATGCATGAGACCGTGTGCAAACAGGGGGAGGGCCAGACGGTCTTTGGCGGGCTTGGGCCGGAGTTCCAGCATCACACGAACCAGAGGATATTCGGAGGTCGTGAAAACGTGATCCCGTTGTTCTTCACGACAGATACACACGAGAGGGAGCACCTCGAGGTCGACGAGGATATCTCCGACGTGGAGATAAGAGGCAGGAAGCTGGGCGATCTGGACGGGATGGAGATGCAGGAGTCCGTGATGTCGGAGTACAGGGGTGTCAGGAAGGTGCTGGAGGAGAGAGACAGGCCTCACGTCAATCTCAACCTGACGGAGCTTTCTCATGAAGGTGCCGGCGAGCTGATGGCCTTCCTGCAGTATCTGGCGGTCTACTCTGCCTGGCTCCGGGATGTGAATCCGTTCGATCAGCCCGATGTCGAAAGATCAAAAAAGATAGGATTTGAATCCAGGTTTGAAGGTCTATGAGAATTGCGGTCCTCTCCAGGCAGTTCGGTGCGGGTGAGCCGGTTTCCCAGTACGTCGAGGGTCTGGCAGGGCACCTGGCGGAGAGAGGCCATGAAACATGTGTGTTCGCGTTCGAGGACGGTTCGGAGGTTCCTGGACCAGAAGGGGTAGAGGTCAGGCGGGTGCCGCTACACTTTGACGCTGACAACCTCTACAACTGGTCCATGATGCTGAACAACGAGCTGAAAGCTGCTGTGGTCGAGTGGTCTTCCGACGAGATTGACCTGGTCTTTGCGAACGACTGGGCTACTGTTCCGGGCGGTATAACGCTTTCCCGCCGGCTGGAGGTTCCTCTGGTAGTCACGGTTCACTCAACGGAGAACGAGAGAGGATTCGGCGATGAGACGTCAGGGATGATATCCGAGCTGGAGTGGGAGGCGGGCTTTGAGGCCGAAAAGGTTCTGGCTGTAGGAGAAGACACCAGAAACTCTCTCATGTTTGATCTTGACGTTCCGGAGCGTAAGGTAGAGCTGATCGATCCCTTCAGCGAAGGATGGGAAAGAAGGGTGGAGAAAATCTGCAGCGATCTCTGCGAGGGCGAGAAACAGGTGGCAGAAGTTTGAGACCGCTGTTCGTGACCTGGGAATATCCTCCGTTCAAGGCGGGAGGTATCGCGGCGCACTGCGAGGATCTGGCAACCACTCTGGCGGACCAGGGCCACGAGCCGGTCGTTCTGACCTACGGTCCGGAAGACAAGACCGAGCACCAGGACGGGGTCGAGATTCACAGGGTCTCCTCTACAGAGAGGGCTTCTGACACGCTTTCCTGGGCGATGTCCATGGGTCACGAGATGGAGAAGAGGGCCGTGGAGCTGTCCAGGAAAAAAGATTTTGACCTAGTCCACGCCCACGACTGGATGACAGTTCCCGGAGCCGCGGGCATAAAGAAAACGCTCGATCTGCCCATGGTGTTCACGGTACACTCCACACAGCAGGGCAGGGACGGCATCGACAGCGAGTACCAGTCAACTATCCATAATCTCGAGTGGTATGGCACCTACGAGTCAGAGGAGGTAATCACAGTTGGTAGAGACTTCTCGGAGGAGGTAAAGCATACTTTCGAGGTGCCGGAAGAGAAGGTAAACTACATACCGAACGGTGTTGATCTTGAGAAGTTCGACTCCCACTCCGGGAGCCTCAACCACGGTGACTACGCGCTGGATTGGGAGAATATCGTGCTTTTCGTCGGAAGAATGTATCCACAGAAGGGTCCCGGGCATCTGATCGAGGCGATGCCGGAGATCCTGGACCGCAGGCCGGAGGCGAAGTTCGTCATGTGTGGATCGGGCGCGACGGAACACTACAAGTCTATAGCGAAGGATCAGGTGGGAGAGAAGGTTTACTTCCCGGGCTACGTGGAGGAGTCGGAGCTTATATCCCTGTTGAAGAACGCATCGATGACAGTTGCCCCGTCTGTGTACGAGCCTTTCGGTATAGTGCCTCTGGAAGCTGCTGCTTGCGAGACCTCCACAGTCGGAAGCTACGTAGGAGGCATGAAGGACACGATAGTGCACGAGTACACCGGGCTACACACCTATCCGGAGGATCCGGGCTCTATAGCTCACCAGGTCTCGAGGGCGCTGGAGGATCCGGGCTGGAACGACTGGATGGGCGACAAGGCAAGAGATCGCGTCGAGGACAACTTCCGCTGGGAGCAGATAGCCGCCTGGACCACTGGAATATACCAGCAGGCCCTGTAGCTTCAGTAGCAGCTGTTCTGAGCTGAAAAGCTGATTTTCTCGTGCTAAGGGCCTATATGACCAGCTTTTTCCTGGTGAATTCCTTTTTTACGCTCTGGCTGTTTTTTATCGGTCATTCTGGTCGTATATCTCTTGCCAGCTCGCCGAGATCGTAAGTTGCTTCGATTTCGTAGTCACCAGTCTCTATCTTTGCCACGACCTTCACCGGATGGATGGTCGAGTCCATTTCTGGATCCGTTTTTTGCAGCTTGTAGGTTACCTCTCCCGATTCTCCTTCCAGGCCTCTCAATTCGCTGTAGGATTCACTGGATGTAAAGCCGTTTTTCCTTACATCTAGGTCTGAAAACTTCGGATCATTCCCGAGCAAGAACTCTCCGACGTTCTCCAGATCTTCAGAGTAGAGTTCCATTCTCTCAGCTTCTTGTGTCGGGCTCCAGTCCCACTTCCCTGAAGAACTTTCTCAGGTCCAGGTAGGTCGAGGCGGATCCTCTCCTCGCGGGCTTGAAGGTCTTATTTCCGGTGTTGATCACCAGGACCGTGTCTTCAACCTTCAGCACGAACCTGTGATCTTCGCCCGAGGGTTTGAACGCCTCGACCTCCTTGCCGAATTTCTCCTCTATGCTCTCGGTCGCCAGCTGAACAATCCTTTGAGTCATTTTTGTCACCTTGTAACACTAACTTATGTCTGGAGCATATTTAAATCTTGTTGTTGTGTCGCAGTGAAAAACCTACAGGTATTCCAGCCGTTCGGCGGCGACCACGAACATCGCATGGCTCCAGGCCAGAGGCTCTATGGAGGTCTTGGAGTCGGAATCAAAGATCTGCTCCGGAATGTACCTTCCATCGATCTTCTCGACCTGGTGTCTGAAGACCTCCCTGGCGTCCTCATATCGGCCCAGCTCCTCCAGCGCGATCGCTAGCCAGAAAGTGAGCAGCGGCCAGGATCCCGCGCCCTTCTTCAGGTGGTTCGTCTGGTGTACTATCCCGTCGTACATGTCGCCCCGGTACCTCATGACTCCCGTGTTGCTGTAGAGCTCTTCCTCTATCAGTTCGACAGTATCTTCCAGCCTCTCGGGCGAGTTTGCTACGTTGAAGGGCCAGACAAGGCCCAGGGCCGATGCGTCCACGGTCTCGTCGGATATCTCGCCGTAGCTCCGCGGAAAGTACTCTCTTCCCTTCCTTTCCGCGACATGCTGCTCGAGCCTCTTCCTCATCTCCTCGGCGGCGGTCTCCCACTTTTTCTCGCCCATCCTGGCGGCTGCCCTGTAGAGAGCCTCCGAGCAGGCTCCAAGGGTGTAGCTGAAGCTCTCGTTCTTTTCCGGGAAGGCCTCGCGCTCTTCCCAGAGGTCGTGGGTCCTGGAGACGAAGCTCTTGCCGTCCCACTCCTTCCAGAGCCCGTCTGCGAGCAGGTGCACGATCTCGTCCTGCTGCTCGTCAAGACTGTCATTCGTCTCAAGTGTAGCCCAGAGAAGTGCCGCGGCCTGGTCCGGCTGATACTGGTGTCCGAAATCCGTGTCTCTGGGGCCATTGGTGGAGTAACGGTGGTATATTATGCCAGACTCCTCGAATCCCTCGGCTCTACCGTAAAGCCAGTCGAAGAACTCTGATTCCAGTCCTTCAAGCCCGAGAACGTCCGCCGCGTAGAGGATGAAGCCCGCGTCCCGTGGCCAGACAAATCTGTAGTTCGCGACGTTCTCCGGGTAGTACTCCTTGTCCGAGTTGGCGGCCACGATAGCGCCGTTCTCGAGAGAGCAGTCCCTGATTACCTCCCTGGAGGCCTGCTTCAGCTCGCCTATCCTTTCATCGAGATCTCTCATAAGATACTATTTCTATCGGTCATTGAAATACTGTTGAGCCAGGTCTCCGTCACCGCGAGCATCTTCCGCTCGGCTTCCTCGCTGAAAGAGTGCTTCTCGGATTCAATCAGGTTCAGCAGGACTTCGTCCTCCAGCTCTCCAGCCGCCTCGACGGAGTTTCCCGGGTGAACAGTGGTATCCTCACTGCCGTGGAATATCGCTACAGGGCATTCAATCTTCTCAGCGGTCTCTCCGAAGCTGTAACGGTCGAGGTCATCGAAGAACCTTTCGTCGATTGTCGCTCCAGGATGGTGCTGGAACTCGCCCTTCTCCTCCACGACGGAGCGGAAGCTGTCCATTATGCTGTTGTAGGTTACGGGAGATCTCCCTATGACGGCCTCAGGATCGCTTTCTGCAGCGTGTGTCAATGCGACTTTGCCTCCGAAGCTGGATCCGAATAAAACATATCTCTGAGGTTTAAAACGGTCTAGGACTGCTTTCAGGTCTCTAATCCTTGAGCTGAGATCCTGCTCGATAAACTTTCCGTCGCTATCTCCGTTCCCGCGGAAGTCGAACCTGACGGCGTTCCATCCGTGTTCCGAGAAGAAGTTAGAGCGCCTCTCGTAGCTGCCTTCCTTGTCGCTGCCGAAGCCGTGGCAGAAGAACATCCACTTCTGTGAGTTGCTTTCCGGTCTGTGATGAACGGCTGCGACCTTTTCTCCATTCTCGACTTCGACTAGATGCTCCTCATTCTTCATCTCGGTAGAACCTCTCCCTCAGCTCCGGTATCAGTTTTTCAGCGATCTCTATCGAACCTTCCGCTTCCTGCCTCCTGATCTCTTCTCCCCGGTACTTTGAGTCATTTCTCAGCTTTCTGAGCTTGTTCAGTTGGTTTGCGGTGTTATACTCAAGCTCTAGCTCTTCGAAAGCAAAGACTATAGTGGCTTCATGGTTATATGACTTGAAACCTTGGTTTGCCATGAAAGCATCTATTGTTTCTCTGATGGCCTCATAACAGTCTTCGAGAACCAAATCTGAGTTTTCTTCTGTTATTTCTCTGTTTCTAGCGTATCTCAGTCTTTTTTCAGCTTTCTTGATGAGGTTCTCTGCCTGACCTGGGTTTGGGGTACGCTCCCTTACTTCTCCTTTTTCAAGGAAGCTTTCGAAGGAACGCATCTAGACTACCTTCAGGTACCCGCTGAGCACAGTACCGTTTGCAAGGCTGTTTCGGAATCCCTTATCACCTTCTTCGGCTCTTGCTACTCTTTCCAGGCTGATTTCCCTCTTTAGATGTTTCTCGTACGTACTGAGGTCAACCGAGTCGTCCCTACCGTTGACCAAAGCTACATCAATATCGGATCCTTTCATGTCCTCGCCTTTTTCGTAAGAGCCGAAAAGAATTATGGCGTCCGGTTTCAACTGTTGTTCTAGAGTCTCTACTAAGCCAGAATTGCTTATCTGGTCTACGTTCCAGATTCTCTTTGCATTCCTGAATTTTTTGCCGACAGTGATCTGCTTTGAAGGTCCCACTTTTTTGGAGCCGAGTAATTCTCTTTCTTCGAGTCTTTTGACTTTCTCGGAGACTGAGCTAGCCGATATATCGGTCTTTTTGGCCAAGCCTCTTACGCTTGCCTCAAGATCTGGATCGAAAAAGAAGGGTTCCAGAACCTCGATCTCCGCTCTGTCCATCTCAGTGAACATATGTTAAACTTAGTGAACAGTTGTTTAAATTTATCTACAGGGCTGCATTCGGTCAGAGAAAGTTCTTAACTACCGTCCGTTTTAGCTCCTCAACCTTTTCTCCACCTGGCGCTGGAAGTCCATCAGGTGCTCCATTATGACTGCGAATCCCTCCTCAGGAGAGTCGAAGTAGGAGAAGTAGTTGTGAACGCTTCCGTCCTCACGCGTTTTGGTCGCTATATGGTGCAGGTGGTCTGACGTCAGGAACTTGCGCCAGACCTCCAGAAACTCCTCATTACCGAGCATCTTAACTTTTGGTCCGAGCTGCTGCAACTGCTGGAAGATTTCGCGCTGGACATCGTTCCCAAGCCATGCTGACGCGTCCATCTCTTGGTCTGCCCAGGACACGGTGTTGTACTCGAAGGCGTCGAACTCTCCGACCGGCTCGTTCTGTTGCACCACATCCCGGGCCCTGGCGAACTCTATGTCCCTGTCCCTGAACTCGTAGGGTAGCGCCTCCAGGAACCACAGGATTCCGGTGCCCTCCCAGTGGTGTTCGCCGAAGGTCTCGTAGTCCATGAAAAGGTTCACTGTGTCGCCCTGGCACGCGTCGATCCAGGCCGCGTACTTCTCGGCGGTTAGAGGGTACTCGTTCCACCACTCAGCGCTGAACCGGTAGCCGACGTCGTCAGTTATCTGCCGGTTCCTGAGAAGTATGGCAGGTGATTCCTCCGATGCGAACTCTGGCACCCTGTAGAGATGGTTTGGCGATCTCCAGCCGAGTATCCTTGGCGCTCCCTCCGTGAATATCCCGCTGTATCCTTCCTCGCCGGCTATCTTTCCAATCTCGTTGTGGTATATCAGCTCGGTGTTCGTCATCACGTCCGGAGTGGCTCCGAAGGTTTCCTCCACGACTTCTCTGTGGTGGTTCAGCTGCCACCTGAACTCCTCCTTGTCCGCGAAAAGGCCCGCAAGCGAGTGGTAGTATGCCTGGCCGACGAAGTCTATCGAAGAGTCCGGGAACGCGTTCAGCTTGTCTATGAGCTCCGGGTGGTACTTCCGGGCCTGTTCGATCCAGGAGGTTGATATGGAGAAGTTCACTTTTAGAGGATTATCCGTTCCCTCGAGGTCTTTTGCCGCCCGCAAAAGCCGTTCGGTCGCCGGAAAGTAGCAGTTCTCGGCCACGTCCCTGAAGAAGTGTTCGTTCATCTCGTCGTCGAAGTATCGGTCGTAGAGGCTTCCCGCATCTTTTTTCACTCCGTCAGTTCTGAGCCTGTGTGGCTGGTGTACCTCAAACGTCAGTGTTACCGGGGGCATACTTCAGGTTTGAAGTCGCCGGTTAAAAATCGGGCACTGGTTTAAACGATCGGGAGGCATTTCTCCTCATGGAGGTAGAGAAAACTGTCGTTGAGGAAGGTGTCAGGATCGAGGTGCGCGCCGACCGGGAGGTGGCTGTGTCGATCCGTGACGGCAGGAGAGAGGAGATCTATCTTCCGAACGCCAATGGATCGGACTCCACTTACTACGTTGAGGGGAGCTCTCATGGATCAGGAGACGATGTCTTCGTTTTTGTGCACCATGGTGAAGTCGATGACCTGGAACTAATCTCGCGGTAGACGTTTTCCAGCTCTTCTGCAACCTTTGACCAGCTTCTCGGCTCCACAGGTTCTGTCTCAGATCCGAGAGCCGCCTGTATATTCTCTCTCATGGAATCCGAGTTCGGCTCGCACCTGAAGTAAGAGTCGTCAGGCAGGACCTCATGGACGCCGCTCTCCGTCGAAACCACCGGGGTTCCACAGCAGGCCGCCTCCGCTATGGTCAGACCGAAGGGCTCGTTCCTGGAGGGCGAGACAAAGACGTCAGCGCTCGCGTAGTAGTCGCCCAGCTCGCCGTCTGGTACAAAACCCACGAACTTTACGTCATCCTCTACTCCGAGCATCTTCGCGAAGCTCTGGAGCGCCTCTGTTAAATGTCCCCTTCCGCCGATTACTAGAGTTCCTCTGTCCAGTTTTTTGAACGCTCGAAGGAGCAGCTCGATGTTCTTCTGTTCAGCGTGACGTCCGACGTAGAAAATCATCTCTTCTTCGATGCCGAGCATTTTCTTGACGTCTACTCCTCTTGTAGAGGGTTTTCTGAATCCGTTGTGTATGACATCGGGCTTGACGCCGTAGCGATCGTTAACTTCTTTTGCTAAGGAGTTGCTCACCGCCACGAGTCTGTCGGCGCCTTCTGCGGCAGCCTTCTCCATGCGTTCTATCCTTTCGGAAGAGCTTCGACTTCTGCCTGAGCTGAGGGAGTGAAAAGTGGTGATCCATCCTATGTTCGAGTACTTCTTTGCCTTGAATCCGGCCTCCGCTCCCAGCCAGTCGTGAGAATGTAAAACGTCGTACTCTCCGGACATATTGGCAATTTCCTGGCTCATGTTGCGTGCACGCTGTATCATGTCGCCTTTACCTGTTTTGACAGGCATAATGCCGTTTATATCGGGCGCTCGCTTCTCTGGAAGGGCTAGATCGACTTCAACTTCGCTAGAGCTCCGTAGCTGCTTGAAGAGCTCCGATACATGGATGTCGAGACCGCCGTCAATGTCGGGTGGAAATCCCCAGCCGACCATCAGGACTTTCATCCTATTTCCATCAGCCTGGTTTCAACATGTTCTATTTTTTTGAAATCCCTGTCTCTGCATACCACAGGCAGACCCGCTTCTGCCGCCGTGCTTGCAATGAGTACGTCCGCCATGCCTACTTTTTCTCCCCTGAATTCAAGATCCTGTTCTATTCTTGCTGCTTCTTCCGAAGACCCAGGAGTGAGATTCTTCCGTCCGAGCCAGATCAGTTTTTCTCTCATCTCTCCAGGCTACCACCTGTATCAACTTCGCCCCGGAAAAGCCCGAATAGAATGACAGTTCCTGTGCAGAAAGAGTCCCTGCTGTTTTCCTCGAGGAATCTCAGGGCGTATTTCTTCCCTTTGAGGTAGTCTATCAGGAAGCTAGTGTCGAGGAACTTCATTCTGAGCCTCTCAGGTCTCGATCAAGTCTTTCCCGTCCTTCTTCTATTACTTTGTCGATGCCCTCTCTGTCCTTCCACATTCCGAAGCCTTCCCGGAAGTCGGGTTCGCCGTCTGTGATCCGCATTATGACATCGCTGAAGCTCTCATCCACGCTCTTGAAACTCTTTAAACGCTTGAAGGCCTCATCACGTATCGAAAGGCATTTTGTGGTCATGCCAACAGATGAGTTGGAACAGGTTAAGAGGGTTTTGATGACTCTCTACCACTGCTGTCCCGGACAGGACACTTCTCTTTAGTGCTGGTGTTCCTGCTGGAAGCCAGTTACTCAATACCCATCGCGTCGTTGGTCTTCCTGATGGATTCCTCCTTGCTCTCCATCTCAAACATCGCCCTGATCGCGTCCACGTTGTCGGGGATGACTATTGACTCTTGGTGTACCATGTGTAGCCAGTAAACGGTTCCGTCATCAACCGTGACCGTCTCTCGCCAGACGCCGGCCTCCTGCATGTCGCTCCTGTTGCGTTCGAGGTCTCGCATCATCTCGTGGACCTTGCCTGTGGAATCGTAGCCGTGATCCGCCTGAATAAGGTCCACTCTCGGCTGCTCTTCGAAGGAGTTGAGGACATCTTCTTCGGAGACGTCTTTCTCCAGATCGGCGTTGACCATGTGGACGTGGCCATAGGTTACTGGGACCTTTACAGCGAGCGTAGTGATGTCAAGCTCCGGCATAACTGCCTGAACGTCAGGTCCGTGGTGTGAAGGAACCTCTGTCACCGGTATGGTCGAGTTGATAGGGCCTCTTCCGTCCTGGGGAATGTCTCCTCCGCGTCGCACAAGGTTGGCGATCGCCTTGTCTACTCCGAACGCCTCGTCGACCGCGCTCATCGTCCTCGACAGCGAGGTCGTGTTGCATGAAACTACTTTCGCGAAGTCCTCGCCTCTCGCATCGCTGTAGTTCGCGTCGGCGTTAAACGCCACAGGCGCGATGTCCGGGTCTGCTCCTCCCTGGAAGATCGCCTTTACGCCGTTTGGCTCGTAGAGGTTTTCCTTGTTCGCCTTGTCTACTCCTGGTGGCGTCGAGTCGATAACCACGTCAACTTCTCCGGACTCGAGCAGATCCTCGAACAGTCCTTCCACATGGAAGCCTTTCGACTCGAGTTCTTCCCGGCCTTCCTCGTTTGAAGCGTACAGGGGTGTGCCGTGTAGAGGCCCCTCCTCTTTCAGAACGGTTCTCAGGCCTCCTGTCTGAGAAACGTCCGATAACGCCACGAGCTCCATGTCGTCCTGATCTTTCACCGCTTCCGCGGCCCTTTTGCCGATTGTTCCGATCCCGTTGACAGCTACCTTTACCATAATTTCACGTTACAAGATTGGCAGGGCGGAATAAAAACGTGAAGTGCAGCCTCTGGTGTAAGCTTATCTTTCTGAAAAAGAATTACTTGATGTGATAGGAAGAGAATCAGACTCCCACAAGGGAGAGAACGGCAAGGTGGCTGTGGTGGGCGGCAGCAAAGACTTTACCGGTGCACCGGCTCTCTCCGCCCGGGCGGCGCTCCGGTCCGGCTGCGACCTGGCGAAAGTCGTTACATCGGAGGAAGTATCGGACGTCGTGGCCTCCTACTCCGAGAACCTGATAGTCAGGGAGTATCCTGGCGGCTACCTCGGCTCTGACAGCTTTGAAGTGGTCATGAGTGCTTTAGAGTGGTCGGACGTTGCCGTGGTAGGCCCAGGGCTTTCTTCTCCGTCCCGAGAAGGTCTAGGCGAGATATTTGACAGCCCTACTCCCCTTGTGGTTGACGCGGAAGCGATACCTACAGCTGTCGAGTCGAGAACGGAAAATGTAGTCCTGACTCCGCACCGTGGAGAAGTCAGCGCCATAACGGACGAGTTTGGCTCGATTGAAGACTATGTCTCCGGCGATAGAGTGGTCTTGAGAAAGAGAGAGAAGGATGTCGTTTACTCTTCTGGAGGCGAGACCGAAATCGAAGTCGGCTGTCCCGGCATGACGGTCGGAGGAACGGGAGACGTCCTCGCGGGTATCGTTGCCGGCCTGATATCTCAGGGCGTTGGTCTTGAGGAAGCGGCTGTTCGGGCGGCCGAGATAAACGGTAAAGCGGGAGAGATGGCTGCTGAAGAGTACGGCAACGGGCTTCTGGCAACTGATCTGCTTGACCTAATCCCGAAGGTCTGAAGACGCTACTGCAAGATGAGGTTTTTGTTGAGGTTGATGCCCTGTGTTCCGTACTGGTGGAGTTTTTGGATTTCTTGTGGTTTTATCTTGGTGGTGGCTGTTCTGAGCGATAGATGCGTATCGAGATACACAGAAATTGAGAAAAATGGTGGCTCAAGATACACAAGTTATTCAGTATTCTTCGTATCTTATTGCACAAGGCTTCCCAGGTTCAAAAGGTAAGCTACTGGAATCAAGCGGTTGACCGATTTTCCCGTCCCTCCATCAGTTTCCTGTAGACTTCGTGGTTCTGGAGCGTGTTGGAGTCTCTGGCGCCTTATTCTTGTTTTAGTTCTTTGATACCCACCTTGGCCTCTCTGATCTCTCGGGAGACGTAAGACTTCAGTCCTCTCCGCATTACCTCGCTCTCAGACTCGCCGGTTATCTCCGATACCTCCGCTACATTTACTTCAGTCATAGTCTGAGACTGTGGCCCATCTGTTATATCGTTAATCTTGACTCCGACTTAACTATAGGCCTTCTTATAACGGTTTAAGAAGTGAATCGCGACCTAGATTACTTGTCCGCAGTGTCGTGGTAGGCGTTCTCTTTCTTCCACCCGGGCTCGAACTCGTACTGTATTCCTGTCTTCTTTATGACCTCCTCTAGCTCGGCTATTCTTTTCTCGGCGCAGTCCGGCACCAGGTAGCGCCACTCCTCTCCCGAGCGTATTCTGCGCCTGACCTCCGTTCCGCTGTAGAGATCCGACTGCTTCATCTCCTGCCGTATTATTTCCAGGTCTGAGTGATTTTCTATAGCTTCTATAGTTCTCTCGTTCTGGCTGATAACTGCTTCAGCGCCGGTCTTCTCTATTATTTCTTCCGTCCATTTCCTGTCTTCTCCAGGGTGGTTTACCTGGGTGAAGATCTCTAAATCGGAGCATCGGGACAGAACATCTTTTCTCTCTTCGAAACTCAAGGGGTTCTCCTCCGTCCGTGACTCTTCGTCGGCGATGACTATCAAAAGCTCCTTTTCATCCCTGTATCTGTCAATTACATGCTTGTGTCCCTTGTGGAACGGCTGGAATCGTCCTATGAATGCAGTGGTCATTCAAACTCTTCCCTCAGCGCTTCTATGACGTCGCTGCGTTTCATCTCTAGTATTTCTTCCGCCGAGAAGTTCGCTGCCAGAGCTGATGATATTGTTGGCATCTCTCTGTAAATAGATTCGTATGTCTCATTCTCCAGATCGGACTTTACTTCATCCCACTCGGAGTCTAGTTTCTGCTCGGCTACCTCTACTTCTCGTATATCCTGCTCTCTAGCTCTAATGTAACCTGTCTGGGCTACTTCCTGCCAGTTGAACTCCAGATTCTCAAAACCTGACTTCTGGACATATTCAATTCCCAGGAGGGCCAGAAGTATATTCTCCTGCATTTTGTCTTTCCATTCCTTTTCGGGGTCGAGAATGATGGAGGCTCTTTCCCCCCAAATCGTAAAATCCATCGCGTGTTCATATTTTCGCCAGCTGATGTCGATCATAAGGTTCTCAACATCCACTGAGTGTTCCCAGCTCTTGATGGCGGTCTCTGTTGATTCCCTGGCTTCACGTAGTTCCTGCTCGGTAGGGTGTATCGAGAACTTCACGTTACATCTTTTTTCGCCATTCTATTGAACCCTCGCCATAATTCAGTATAAATATGTCAGCGTGTATATAATATGGCAACCGGTAGCTCTGTGGATGATGATGTCTATGAATGGATGAAGAGAGAAAAGGGGGATAGAAGCTTATCTGAGTTCTTGCGCTATATCGGGGAGAAACTAGCTTTGAAGAGATAGAGGAAGCGGTTTCTCCGAGAACTGGAGTGAGGTCGATAAAGTTGTCAAAAAGGCTTCAGAAGAGTCCTGGGAAAAGATTGAGGGATTTGAGTGATTATAGACTCCTCGGCCTTAATAGATATTGATAAAGGAAAATAAAAATACTGCAGGCCTCCTAACGGACCTCATTCTATAATTTCTGCGACTTTCATGGAACTTTCGGTAGGTAAGAATCTCAGTTCTGGTGCGAGTCTTGCTGGCGTTAAGAAAAATCTTGAAATAATACCTGTAGATGAGCGCGTTGCTGAGAAGGCGGGAGAAGTAATGGCGGATTTAAAAAATAGAGGAGAGCGAGAGGATATAAACGAAATATACATAGCTGCTACGGGTTTAGGCCCTGATGCTTTAGTTCTAACCGCTAATATCAACCATTTCAGACGGGTTGAGGGTATCGAGGTCGTGGACTGGAGGAACGTCTAGTCCTTCCACTTGATGCTGCATCCCTGCGAAGGCTTCTGTTTCTCTGGCGGCTTCTGGCGCTTGAGCATTTTCTTGATTACTTCGTGCATCTCGCGATCGTTTAGCTCTTCTTCTGGAGACGTCCTGTCGTTCAGACGTCCCTGGTAGTATAGCCTGTGGCGCCAGTCTAAAAGGAAAGGGTCTGGCGTGCATTTCGCGCCGTACTCTCTGGCGGCTTCCTGATCTCGATCTATGAGGTAGTAGAAGTTGTTGTGGTCGAGCTCGTTTTCGCTGACAAATTCTGACATCTTATCCGGTGAGTCTTCGGGATGTGTCTCCGCGTTAGGATTGATACCGACTAAAGCGATCGACCGGAACTCCTCGCAGAGCCTCCGTATTTCTTTTGTCTGCGCCTTGACGTAGGGGCAGTGGTTGCACATGAAGATGACCAGGACGCCGTCGTAGTTGTCGAGGTCGCTCA
>JBDGRC010000115.1:0-1308 GCA_042218495.1 Candidatus Nanohaloarchaea archaeon
GGATCCTACACACGTCTTTGACGTAGCTGAACACGATGCGGTAACTGCAATCGCCCTGCAGAAGGGCCTTGCGGAGCATTACCGGGACTACGGCGGTTCTGCACCGCTTCTGGTCAAGCTGAACGGTAACTCCAACCTCTGGGATCCGGAAGATCACATGTCGTACTTGAACTGCTCTGTAAGGTACGCCGCGGAGCAGTTGAACGCGGATGCAGTCGGATTTACGTTTTATGCAGGAAGCGATAACGAAGACAGAATGGCGGAAGCATTCAGGCACGTCCAGGAGCAGGCACGGGCCTACGACATTCCTGTGGTGATGTGGGCGTATCCGCGTGGCCATGGAATTGAACAGAGCGACGAGTACTCTGGAGACACCGATCCCGAGGTGATATCGTACGCCGCGAGGCTCGGCCTCGAGATGGGTGCTGACATGGTCAAGTGCAAGTATCCTGGAAGCGTTGACGGATGGGAGGAGGTCGAGTACGTGTCCGGAGAGATGAAAACAGTGATGAGCGGAGGTTCCAAGGCCAGCGACAGGGACTTCCTCTCCGATGTCGCCGGATCGATCAGGGCCGGAGGCGACGGCCTCGCGGTCGGCAGGAACGTCTTCCAGCGCGAGGATCCGGAGGCAATACTTGACAAGCTGGAGAAAGTCATCTTTGAGGGCCGAGAAGTCGATCAGGTATTATGAACAGGGAGAATGTTGCCGAAGAGGTTTTCCAGGCGGTTGTCGAAGCGGTTCCTCACATATCTTCCGGTATGCTTCACCGCAGAGAGCACGTCGGCGAGGAGAATCCGTCGGATGAGCGCCAGCTGGAGGCCGACGTCTGGGCCAACGAGCTCCTGAAGGAGAAGATAACGTCGATCGACGGCGTTGGAATGTACGCCTCGGAAGAGGAGGAAGCTGTTACACTGTGCGGCGACGGACTATCCGTTTCTGTGGATCCCCTGGACGGGTCATCAAATATTCCGACAAACAACCTTGTAGGAACGATTGTCGGTATCTACGACGAAGAGCTGCCCTGCAGCGGCGAGAAGATGCTGGAAGCGTTCTACGTAGTTTATGGTCCTGTAAGCTCCGTTGTACGTTCCGACGGCGAGACGGTGGAAGAGTACGTGATCGAGTCAAATCAAGACGAAGCCGAGGCTATCAGGGCGGGTTCAGACCTTGAGCTTCCGGACCCGACCGTCTACGGTTTTGGGGGCAACAAAGGATGGTTCAAGGAGTTCAGGAAGTTCGAGGCGACGTTGAGCCGTGATCTGAAGCTGCGTTACGGCGGCGCTCTGGTAGGAGACGTCAACCAGGTG
>JBDGRC010000115.1:1408-11865 GCA_042218495.1 Candidatus Nanohaloarchaea archaeon
ACCTGTTCCTTGAGCTTCTTCGCCGTCCTCTCCCCTATCAGCTTCTTCAGCTTCTCGAATGAAGCCTCTCTTATCTCTTCTCTGTCTCGAATGCCGTGGTCGTAGAGCTTCCGCGCCCGGACACGACCGATCTGATCGTACTTCACCAGGTTCAGAAGATCATCCTCTATACCGTGCTTGAGCCGGATTCTCAGCTTCTTGAGGTCTTTTTCGACATCTATGTCCTTCATTCTCGCCAGCTCCCTGGCGGAGTACAGGAGCCAGTCCGCGTTTCTGGTCTTGGCTCTTACTCCTCCGGGTGCCGTGTCGTACTTCTCCATGATTCGTTCCTCATCCAGCTCCGAAATCCAGGCCTTCAGCATCATAGCCGTCTTCATCGACTCCAGGAACGAGTCGTAGCCCGGCTCCCACTCGTTTGGAGTCTCCTCGAGAAGATATTTTTCAGCGTCCAAGAGCGCCTGTCCGATGTCTTGATACTCTTTGTCTTTGACTCTCAGATCCCTTATTTCGGTCGTTCTGCAAACCATGAATAGGTAGGAGACGGCTTTTACATTTTCTCTTCGTTCAGCTCTCTTCAGGCATTCAATGATATTGTAAGCGCTCTCCGGATCAATATAGAGCTCTGATACTCTTCTACCGGTTTTTGTGGCCTCCATCTTGTTATCTTTGATGAAGTCGAAGTCTTTGAGGTCTTCAACAACCTTCTTCACTTGTTGCTCGACTTCCGCTAGGTCTCCATACTGATGCGCGTACAGCGTCTTTGAATAGAACTCGAGGAGACCTTCCATCGAGGTGCAGAAGCCGGAGGCTACGAGAGACAGCGTATGCATCCTGAGAACGGGCTCTGCCGCCAGCTTGGACTGTATGTGTTCTGCCTCACCGAAGATGTAACGTTCCTTGACTTCTTCTGTCATTCCTGGCTGTTTAGCTATGGAAATTGCCTCTCCGCGGTCATCGTACTCTGGGCGACCGGCACGACCGGTCATCTGCTCATATTCTAGCGTAGGGATGTACTCCATTCCCTGTCCTGTATATCGCTTGAGATCGCGCAGGATTACACGGAAAGCCGGCAGGTTCACTCCTGCAGCCAGTGTAGGAGTGGCTGAGACTGTCTTAATAACTCCTTCTCGAAATGCCTCCTCTACAAGTTCTTTCTGACGAGTTACAAGCCCGGCATGGTGAAATGCAGCTCCTTTCCTTACGTTTTCAGCCAGACGCTCGCACTGAGAAGTTGGATTCCCGAGCACGTTCTCGATTTGATCAGCGTACTCCTCCAGCTCCGCTTTCTCACCACGCGTCAGGTCCTTTACGACCACGTCAGCCGCCCTGTCGCTGGACTTCTCGGCGCCCTTCCTGGAAGAGCAGAAAACTATGGCCTGTTTGTCGATGCCCAGAGTGTCTTCTATAAGGTTGAGCGTTCCTCTGCCGTGTCTGTCCTCTACGAAATAATTTTCGGGTTCAATTTCTGTTTCACCGTCGTTTCCTCTTACTTCATTTCCTGTAGAGAATCCTCCGACCTCTGTTCCCTCCAGGGTTCCTCCTGGTCCGGGAGCTTCTGAACCTGAGTTCTCCTCAATCTGTTCTTCGCTGTAGAACTCGATTTCGTTGTCCCAGTATACGCCTTCCCTGAGTTCAACCGGCCTGTAGTTTGACTCTACAAGTTCAGCGCCAAGCCATTCGGAGAGCTCGTCGCTGTTCGATATTGTTGCTGATAGGCCGAGCAGCTGGAAGTCGAGTATGTCCCTCAGTCGTGTTATAGTCACCTCTAGCGTAGGCCCTCGCTCCGGAGAAGTGATCAGGTGTATTTCGTCCACTACGACCAGTCCGATTCTGCTTATCCACGAAGGATTGTGCCTCAGCAGCGAGTCAAGCTTCTCTGACGTCGCTATGACTACGTCCGCGTTCGAGAGATTCTCTCCTGAGTTGTCGTGGTTGCCTACGGCGATTCTGACGTTCTGATCCTCGAACCTCTCCTTGAAGTCCTCGTACTTTTCCGAGGCCAGCGCCTTCAGCGGAACTATATAGACAGCGGTTTTCTCCTCTTCTATCACGTTTCTTGCCATCGCCATCTCGGCTATCAGAGTTTTTCCGGACGCTGTCGGCGACGCAACGACCATGTCTTTTCCTTTGAGCAGCCCGGCGTCGACTGCTTTCTCCTGCGGAGGATTAAGCTCGGTTATGCCTGAATCTAAGAAATCTCTCTTGATGTTCTCCGGTATACTAAGCCTCTCTACTTCCACGGTTCCAAGTGGTTCTCGAAGCTTATAATCCGCTACCTCCTGACGTAGGTCACGAAGGAAAAGCCCTCTCTGTCGTCTCTCTCCATCTCTCGCCAGTTTTCCCAGTCTATCTCAGGGAAGAACGTGTCTCCGTTGAAGCTTTCATGTACTTCCGTGATCTCCATCCTGTCCGCGTCCTCCAGAGTCTGCCTGTAGACGGACTCGCCCCCGATTATGAACACCTTCTCCGATCTGGTCGCTGCCTCCCTGTAGGCTTCCTCCAGGCTCTCCGCTTCTACAACGTCTTCATCAACCCCTGACCTGGTCAGGACTATGTTAGTCCGGTCCGGGAGCGGCCTGTGAGGGTCCGGCAGGGATTCGTACGTTCCACGCCCCATCAGTACTAGGCTTCCTGTAGTGATCTCCCTGAACCGTTCGAGGTCCTCCGGAATGTGCCACGGAATGTCCCCGTTCATTCCTATGGTGCCATTCTCGGCTACTGCGGCCACTATCACTTTCTCAATATTTTCCATGCCTCGGACACCTCCTTTCTGTTGTATGCGGCGGAAACCGCTACAGTGATCAGGATGTAGATCAGTATCCCCGCGACCGGAGGACTGCAGCCCTCAGGCAGAAAGCACTTCCTGCCGGTTATCCAAGAGAAAAGCAGGTTCCAGAGCTTCTGATCCAGTGCCATACGACAGATTTGTTGCAGGGCTTTCTTTTTTATTCTCCTCTTGCATTCCTTGCCCGGTTACGAAATACAGGGTTCCTGTGACTGCAACCAAATCTTAAATGTGTAGCCCTTTCAAAAGTCAGTCAAGATTTGGTGCAGAAACTGGTTCTTGATTGATCCGGTCACGTCAGAGCCTCCACGGTCACAGGTTGCGTGGGTCATGAAGCCTTGATCTTGAAAACATGGCTCAGCAGCAGCTCGGAGCCATCTCGACTGTCGAACTCTTTCCGTTGGTTCCTCCGACCAGAAATGTCTCGTAGCTTTCCTGCGGATTTTCAAGCTTCTCGAGAGCTATTCTGGCCTTTTCTGGAGTCGGCTCCTTCTCATCGTTGGTTCTGGATTCTATGTCTTCCAATACTCGCTTATATTTTCCTTTGATCTTTATCAACCTTAGCTCTTTTCTGGGGGTTCAATACATATTTCCTTGGATTTTAAGTGGGAGTCTCCGCTTATTAGCCTTAGTTCGTGTTTCCGGGCTGTTGCCAGAATTATAGCGTCTATGAGACTAAAGTCTGAATGTTCTTTGATCTCGCGGGACTTTATTTCTCCGGCTTCAGCTGCTATATCTGGTCTCAAAGAAAGGATGCGCGTGTTGGCTTCCACGTTTCCCCACGTATGTTTCCATGTATAGTTATCGACTATATCCTTTCTGTGGTAGTTGTCGGACAGCTCCGATACAGTTACTATAGATGTGAAGCATTCCTCATCGCTATCAAGAAGTTTGTTTACTTTGGCGCCGGTTTCACTTCCCTCATAGTACTCTATCCAGGCCCAGGTGTCCAGGAGGTAGCCTTTCATACTATTCGGTCCATCTCTCTGTTCTGTCTCGGTGTTCTCTTATCTCACCTTTCTTGATTCCCTCCATGGCGCCGAACATCTCGTCCGTACTAGGGATGTCAAGCTCCTCCTCTGCTATTTCGTTAAGCAGGCTGTCGAAGGAGTCGGCTTCCCGCTCCTCCTTCAGCATCTTCAGCTTCCGGTGGGTCTTATCACTTATAGTTACCGTAGTCATAACTGGCATTTAGCAATTAGACATTAAATGCGGTGTGTATGCTACTCCGCCACCGAGAACTTGATGCCTGGATGAGGGTTGTAGTCCTCAAGATCAAAGTCATCGTACTCGAGGTCGTCGATCGGCTTCTCGGCCACTTTCATCGACGGCCGCGGCCTGGATTCACGTGAGAGCTGCTTCAGGAGACCAGGAACGTGGTCGTAGCCGTATTCGTCGTCCTCTGGAGAGGCCCCATCCTCATCCGGAGCGTTCTCCAGTATCCAGTCGCGCACTTCGAGGTAGTCAGACCTGTCCTCACATCTACTAACGCGCTCTCCAAGCTCTGAAATGTTTTTATCGTACCATAAGCCGCGCCCACCCTTCCCACAGTAGATGTGTGCGTCTACGATGGTGTGAGCGAACTCCCCGACCTCGAAGTCGGTCTGCTTTGCGATGATCTTCGTTATCAGCGAGTAAGCTGCGATGTTGAACGGAATTCCGAGCCCGATGTCTCCGGACCGCTGGGTAAGATGGGTGTTCAGCTTGCCGTCCTGGACGTTCATCACGAACATGGCGTGGCACGGCGGAAGGTCGGATACCTCCGCGTTCGCCGGGTGCCACGGCGTGACAACGAGTCGCCGGGAGTACGGGCTCCTGTTCGGGTTCTCTCCCCTGAGAGTGTCGATAACGTACCTTAGCTGATCAACGACCAGGTTGCCATCCTCCTCGCTGACCCATCTCGTGTCCCTGTCAGGCCACTGCTCTCCCTCCAGCCTGGCGGACTCCTGCGGTACCGGGTAGCGGCGCCAGAAGCGTCCGTAGGCGGTCGGCAGGTTCCAGTCCTCGTCGGCCCAGGCATCCCAGATCTTTGTTTCCTCTCTGAGGTTGCGGATGTGGTGTTCGCCGGAGAAGTACCACAGCAGCTCGTGGATCAGCGAGTTCCACCTGTAGCCGGAGAGATCCTTCGTCTTCAGCAGCGGGAAGCCTTCCTGGAGGTCGATCCGGTAGAACTGTGAAAACGTTGACAACGTGTCTGCGTCCGTCCTGTTCTTCCTGTAGTTTCCTGACCTGAGAACTTTCTCCACCAGATCATGGTATTGTTGCATCGGGAGTTCTATCGATCCACTTGTATCTGGTTTATTTCAAACTACTGATGGCGGAGATCAGAACGGCGAGACCTTCTCAAGGGCCTCCCGCACCGTTTCCGATAGGTCGGATACGAATGTGGAAACGCCGCCGAAGAAGCCTCCGGTAGGAGTTCTCCTCCGCTCTCTTACCTCGAAGGTCGCTGTCTCGGTTACTCTTTTGCCGTCCCTGTCGAGAGTGATGCTTACCGTGTACTCTCCCGCTTCAAGCTTTCCGAAGCTCTTCGTAACGGTGTGGTTGAGCAGGCTAACAGTGCTGTTGAAAACCCTCACCTCTTCCCTGCCCTGCAGGACGGTGAACATCTTCGCCTCTCCCGGACTGTCCGAGGTTGAACCTATCTCGATAGTGTAAGTGACGTCCTCGGAGGTCGAGTAGATTCTCTGGGTGCTGACTCCCAACTCAGCGGTGCTGATCCTCTCTGGAACGGTGAACTCGACCTGCACTTCCTTGTAGCGCTCGCCATCAAGCGATACCTTTACTGTAGCGGTGTAGTTACCGGGCGTGGCGTTATCCTTCGGACGTATGTCCAGTGTCACTGTGCCGTTACCCGTTACGTTAAACTCGTTCTCCTCAAGCTCAGCAACTTCCTTCAGTCCTTCGAGCTCCAGGTTGACGGTCTGAGTTCCGTTTGCGGATACCTCGATAGTTCCCGAAAAGCTTCCGTCCCTGTTGCTCTCCAGAGAAACGGTTTCTGGCTCTTCTTCTGTTTGCTGAGAATCATCAGTTTCGCTCTTGGCTGACTCTGTTTTCTCGGAGGATGAGGTGCTGATGCTGAAACCGCCTCCTCCGCCTCCCCCGCCCGAGCTGCCCCCGCCTCCTCCGCTGCTGCCGGTGTTGACGGAGTTGACCTTTAGCTCGAAGGTGGTGTTGATGGTGAGCTGGTCGCTCTCGGATGTGTTGACTCCTACAGTGTATGTTCCGCTGCTCAATGTCTGGGTGCTCTCTACTTTTCCATCCTCTACAGTGAATAACGACGGGTTGCTAGATTCGTCGGTGATATTCCAGGTGAGATCGTCCATGTCTCCGATGTACCTTGCGTTGCCGGATATGTCTCTGCTGTAGATTTTTCCTTCATCTATCGAGTCATCGCTTGGCTCCTGATTCCAGTAAAGTTCCGGAGTCACTGTCAAGTTAAAGCTTCCTGAAACGTAGCTTCCTTCTTCATCAAAGGTCTCAACGTCTATTTTGTACTCTCCCTGGTTTAGATTTGTGGAATTAGTCACGTTTGCGGTAATGTTGTCGCTACCGGCCTCTATCTCGAACTTCTTCGATGGGAAGGTCTTCCATATTAGATCATCGCTGGAGCCCGAGTAGTTGGCCTCTATCTCGTAGTTGAATTTCCTGGTATCGAAGATCTTCTGGTCTTTCAGCGTCTCGTTGAAGCTCAGATCCTTGTCCCCGTTTCCAGACTGCACTCTGAACTCAACTGAGTCTTGAGACTTGACATAGTCGTCATCCTTGCCTCCGGCTGACATGTTGACTCTGAAATAACCGGATTCCTTCATTCTCAGAGTCTTGGTGTACCGGCCGGTCCCGTCGGGCTTTGATACGTTTTCCCATTCGCTGAGCGTGAGATTGGAGTCCACTGCAACGGGTGATTTAGCTGGCTTTCCCATCGTCCCGGTGCTCGCGTTAACGGTGACTTTTTCCATTATGCCGAACGGTGCTTTATTTCCTTTTTGATCTCGAACTGTCAGGTTGGCATCAGTTTCTGTTCTGGTTACATTGACTTTGAGTGAATCTTTTGTCTCGACGAACCTTTCTGTGGTTCCGGCTGTCGCGTTGAATTCGAAAAAGCCTGCTTCATCCAGGTAGGGGTTTTCGGAGTAGCTTCCCGTTTTGGTTCCTGGATCGCTCCAGCCTGTGCCTGTAAAGTTTGAGCCGAACTCTATCGGTGCCGTTTCGTTGCCGGCATTTGATTTCAAGTTTATTGTTGCGTTGTGCTCGAACTCGTAGCTGCTCCTGTCAGTGCTTCCGATCTGGATGTTCGCGCTCGTGCTGTACCTGCTGACCTTGATCTGTTTGCTGTCTACCTGTGTCTTGTAGTTGGAGTCTCCTTCTCCTGAAATGAAGCTGAAGTTGTAATAGCCTGGCTCCTCGAGCTTCAGAGTTTCTGAAGTGCTGCCCTTTTGGCTTGGGTTTGCTTGCCAGCTGTTGATTCCTCTTTCTGGGTCCGAGAAGTTTGATCTAAATTTTAGAGGTGCTTCGCTTGTTGAAGTTGTTCCATCTAGCTTTATTCTGCTCCCCCACATTACTTGGGAGGTGCTGGATCCTGATTCGAGTATCCCGAGCGTCGGATTCGTCGGAAGGGCTTCCACCACCAGGCCCGTTACGCTTTTTCTTGATGCACTCAGGCTCTTCTCCTCGGCCACTTTGTCAAGGGCAGACCACTCGTAATTGTATGTACCGGTGTCGATCTCAAAGTTGTATGTCAGGGAATTTTTGCCGGCCGGCTTGCTGAAGGAGTTAAAAGTCTTCTTTGTGGCGCCGTCAAGGCTGAAAAATACCTTGCTTAACTTGACGTTGTCTGAAACATCTGCCTGGAAATCTATACCTGTTTCTGAGTAGGTTACTGTGCCCTTGGGGCTCAGGCCGTTTATCTGAGGTCTTTCACCATCTATCAGGAAGTGTTTGCACGTAGTCTTACCCACGTTTACGAAGCCCCTAGTATCGTCAACCCATGCTCTGTGGCACAGGTACCAGTCCCCCTGGGTGTTCTGGCTGACATCTGCCCCTGGGTTGCTCCCACTGACGGATTGGTTTGTGGTTCCAGAGACTCCTGTAAGACCGTCCTTGCCGTCCGCTGGGTCTTTCATCCATTTGTACTCTATGTCGGTCACTATGTCGTCCTCATCTACTCCTGCCATGTTATGAACGAGGTCTATTGTTGTGGAGAAAGATGTACTATCTATGAACTCTCTGTTATCGTCAGTTGTCTTGGTCTCAACCGTGGATTTGTAGTCGACTTGAGAATAATCTTCGTCAATTTCACTGTTCTTGCTCTTGATCTTGGTTTCGCTCTCGTATGGATTGCTGGTCCCTGTTACATTAAACCTGCCTGTTGAGGAAACGTAGTCTTTGTATTCTAGTTCTGCCGTTTCTCCAAACTCTATTACTCTGTAGCTTTCCTTTGTCTTGCCCTGCAGAAGTTCGTTCTGATTCGCGCCTGTTATGTTGTACATCTTCAGATCGTATGTCACATTGGTGCTGTACTGGCTCGTCAGGTTGGGCTCTCCCGTTACTCCCGTGGAATCCGGCACGTAGCTGATGTAGTCCGTGTGCTCCAGCGGTGATTCAACTGAAATGTTTACTCCCATGTCCACTGCGTCTCCGGCTGCAAGCTCGTCGTACTGGGTAAGGTTCATCTCTGCCTTCGCGCCTGTCTTCTTCGCCAGGGTAAAGTTGTATGCTGAGTTTATGCCTGAGGCTGGAGGCCAGTCGTTCGCGTTGGGATCGTTGCCCGCAGGAAGACTCACGCTGTATTCATAGGTCAGGTAGCCTTCCCTGTAAAAGAAGACTCCGTAGTGCTGCTCTTGATCCAGTACCGGGAATTCGATCGTTACGTTGTCATCGCTTATCTGACTTCCCGTCTGCTGAAAGAAAATCTCATCTGGATTGCTGAAGCTGTCGCTTGAGAAGTTGTAACCGACAACCTTGAACCCCGAGGTCCTATCTGAGGGTGATGGCTTGCTGAGGTCTCCATTGGCGTCAAGTTCGCCCGTATAGCTCTTGAAGTTAAGAGTATAGTTGTTGTAACTGCTGGCTCCTGCTCCGGCGAGCAGGAAAGCAATTACTGCCACAATAACAGCGAGCTTTGTTTTAATAACTATTTACCTCTTTTTTCCTGTATTTCTAGAGGATTATCGACACCATCCAGTTTGTTCTCCCACTCCTCCGGTACTCCGTATCTGTCCTGAACGGTTTCGCCCCTCGTTCTCAGGCCTAGAGCTGCTGCCACTCCGGTCGCAACTGTTCCAAAAATACCCGGGGGGTTGCCAAGACTCTGTCCTCCCGGGCCGCCGCTTCCCCTTGGTGTTGGCGTTGGTGTTTCCGTCGGGGCCGGAGTATCAGTGGGTGTGTCGCCGCTTCCGTCACTTCCCGTGACACCTACGCTTCGGGGCTCTTCTCTCTCGCCCTCCAGTATTCCAAGGCCTGTCGGAGGACTGCTGCTGAAGATTGATTTTCCGTCCCTTGAAATATCTTCAGAAGTAGCCCCTCCCACGTGAGGGTAGCATAGGTTAGAGCTGCCCTGGTTTTTGGGTTTATCCCAATTTACTTCTACGATTCCGCAGCTATCGCTCAGAGGATGATTCTCTCCGGCCAGGATCTTTCCGTCACTGCTCAGTCTGCCCTTTCTCTCGGCGACATCCTGGTGTATCGTGGCAGCTGCTAGACCTTTGTCGTTTACCTCCCCGCTTGCCAGTGTATCGGGAACGTCCTGTCCGTATCCTTCCACAAGGCTCGCAGTCCTGTCTAGTACTTCTGAGGTGGTGAAGTCGTAGTTCTTTGCGTCCTCTCTCACGACTTCTGCGGCGTCTTCCGCGGTATTTATTACATCAAGGAGGTCGTTTCCACTATCTGTATGTTTGCCAATCTTTAGAAGGTCTCCTTTCGACTCTGTAGCTATTTGACCTATTTCTTTTGCTTTTTCATAGGCTTCTGTAGAGTTCTCAGGGTTCTGAGTGCTATTTACTATCTGATTTATAGATTTCAGCGTTTGGGCATCTGTCCTGTTTAGTTCGTCCGTAATCTGGCTGAATCTGGTGCTGTTGCTGATTATACCTGCTGTCTCTAGCCATTCCCCTGCCTCCTCGACCTCTCTGCTGTATATCTTCTGCTGGTCTTCTGCTGCCACCTCGGCTTCTGTAATGTTTCTTGCCAGACTAACCCGTTCCTCGGTGAGGTTGCCTGAACTCATTTCTGTCTCTATCTCCGAACCGAGTCCTTCGGATGCGTTGGCTCTCAGTTCTACGAGTTCGTCGATGGATGCATTGTTTTGATCTGTGTAGTTGAATGCCTCCTCCACGAACCTTGTTCCGTTCTCAACTCCGGTGGAGTTGAAGTATCTGGCCGCAGTCTCCGCGTCTACGGAACCGTTTAAACTTGTCAGTATATCGTAGCTGACCTCGTCCCACTTATCCGTTCCCGTGGCGTTCAGGACTTTACTTTCGAACTCTCCTGGTTCTTCACCATTGTAGGGATCAGTTCCAATATCATTCTCCTGGGTGCTGTTGAAACCGTCGTCATCCGTGGGCGTGGGTGTCGGGGTTGGAGTTGGGGTTTCCGTAGGGGTTGGTGTAGCAGTTTCCGTTGGTGTCTCAGTTTCGGTAGGGGTTTCCGTAGGTGTCGTTGTAGGGCTTTCCGT
>JBDGRC010000115.1:11965-13883 GCA_042218495.1 Candidatus Nanohaloarchaea archaeon
TTTCCGTAGGTGTCGTTGTAGGGCTTTCCGTCGCTGTTTCTGTGTCCGTTCTGGTTTCTGTGGGTGGGCTTGTAGGCGTGGGTGTCGCAGACTCTGTTGAGGTTTTTGTTGCCTCTTGCGTGGGGGTTTCTTCCGTCTCTGCCGAAACGTAATCATCTGTTCCTGTCGGCACGGTTGTGTTATCAGTCGTGTCTCCTCCCAGTACTCCGTTGCAACCCGCTAGAAATGTTAGAGCTGCTGTTCCTACTGCTCCTAGTGCCTTGTTCACAGGAGCCAGATCTGTTTCGTTCTGGTTCTGGTCATGATCTAGGTGTTCAGTATCTCCTTCCGTGTCAACTGTATTGTATTCTGGAGCTTTTTCTACCTCATTTACTGTAACATGGCCTCTCCTGGCTTTTAGAACATAGTCTTCTCCATTCGCACCTTCTACGTACATTTCTGCCTCTGGAGCTCTTGTAGTTGCCTGAAGATTGTGAAGCTCGTCAGCAACACTTCTTAAAGGCGCTCTTGCTGTTCCCCCATCTTCCTCCTCGTAGATTACTTTTCTGTCTCCCAGTGTTTTGTCTTCCTCAACAGACATTCCGCTCCTGTATACGATCCTGGAACTGTCAATTATGTCGTCATTATTCATCTCTTAGTAGACAAGGAAATCTTTTTATTCAGGCCGTTGTATGTAGTTTCATTGAAGTAACATTAGGATAGACTGAGAGTGATCTATTATTTGACCCTTTTTTGGGTCTGTTTTCCGGATTCTTTGTGGCTTACACCGGAAATACGGGAACAAGCTTATCAACCTGTAGCTACTAAAAGGAAGCTAATAAAAAGTTTTGTTTTGATAGTAGTAACATGAGTGTTTCTCAGTTTGAGAGGAAATCCGAGAGTCAGGGCGGTGAGCCGGGAATATTCTCTGCTGCGGAATGGGAGGACTCCGACGCCGTGGCTGCCATTATGCCTTCTGCTGGCGCGATGCCTGCTTCAGGGGTTGAGCTCTTCGATCACGATGTCGCCAACAGGGTTTCAGCGAAGGCAGCCTGGATGACCGATGAGTCTTCAGAGGCTGACAGCTTTAATCCAGAGTTCCACTTCGGAGATCTGCCTGACGACAAGCAGCTATGGAGCTCTGGAAACAACCATGATGACGCTGAGCCGGCTGTCTCATACACGGAGCTTCTGGATGCATACAGCGAGATAGCTGGAGGTAATCTCTGGTCTGAAGAGGCCTATAATACGTTGCAGAAGGCTGCCGAGGACGGTTTACCTCCCTTCCCGCAGGAGGTTGCCGAGTCCACGAAGGATATGCTGGATGCCGCCAGAGCTTACGAGGAGATAGTTACCGGCGCTCGACACGACCGATCGGGAACCTTTCAGGAAACTACGGATCTGCGTACCGCGACAAAGTACTTCCGGCGATTCGATGGAGTCGGGTTCGAATCCAGGGTAAATCTCGACGAAGAGATTGCAGGAAACGACTTTCTGAAGTTTTACACTCATACTCTCGTGAAGAACGCTCATGAGAACGGGAAGATCGGCGAGACTGAGGTTTCGGTATACAGGGAAGATGGTTCTGTCGTGATGGAGTACAGGAGCGAGGATTCAGGAGATTGTCCGCCTCCAGAATCGGTAAAGTCGTATAATCCGAACGATAATGGGGGTCTGGGTCTCGGAGCAGGTCTTTACGCACTAGAGCTTACAGGTGCGGAGACCGAAGTCAGCACTGAAGACGACTTTGTTGTCAGGGCCGTCTTCGAAACAGCCGAGTAGATCAGAACTCTACTCCCGAGTCCCTGTAGAGCGGGAACTCATCCAGCAGCTCGGATACTCTGATGCTGATCTCTGACTCCGTTTCATCATCCTCCGGGTTCATGACCCGTCTTCCGATCATCTCTCCTATCTCACGTAGCTCTTCTTCCTCCATGCC
>JBDGRC010000116.1:0-5703 GCA_042218495.1 Candidatus Nanohaloarchaea archaeon
GACCCACTCCGTCCATCACGACCAGAACTACCGGCTTCATGGGAAAGGATTCCGGGTGAGGTGTTTAGTTACTTCCGGTTTTTTATTTGAGCGATCAGAATCGTCGTCCATGAAGATCAAGGAAAGGTTGGAGGAGGCCGGAGAAAAGCTGACGGGGAAGGTAAAGTCAGACGATAGTTCATTCGAACCGATAAGGGAAGAAGTCGAAGGTGACGAGAGCGACCTGATCGACGAGGACCTGGAATCGGACATCGACCTCGAGGAGGAGCTCGACAAGATTGAGGGCTCCGTGGAGGGCGCGTCAGGTGAACCCGGAGATGCCCTGGGTGGAGAGTCAGAAGATCAGGGTGGTTCCTCCATAGATGCTTCCGGAGCAGCAATGGTGAAAGAGGCTGATCCTGAGGATGACGATAAGAGCGTGGAAGAGCAGTCCGAACCACTGGAACAGGAAGATGGAGGTGAAGAAGCCCCGGAGGCCGCCGGTTCTGTACCGGATCAAAAGGAGGATGAACTTGCCCAGGAGCTTGAAGAGCTCGAAAAACACGTTTCAGGCATCAGAGAGGAAGAGGAGGAAACTCCTGGCCTCGAGGAGCGCGTCAGCCAGCTCGAAGAGGAGATACTGGCGAGCGAGACCGAGGAGCTCTCCCGGATCGGCGACATCGAGGAGAGGATCAGGAGGCTGGAGGTAGAGTCCCGGAAGGATGAAAACCATGTTGAAGAGCTTGAGGAAAGGATCGAAGAGCTCAGAAATGATCTCGACCGCCTGAAGTCTCCGCAGGCTCTCGATGACCGACTCACGGAGCTCGAGGATCTGGTGCGGGACGCCGACACAATGATAGATTTTCTTGTGTCCAACGGTCTGGATGAGGAGATCGAGGCCGGCAAGGACCATTCCTCCGAACTGGATGACATCAGATCCCGCCTCAGCAGCGTCGAGAAGAAGGCGGAATCCGACGACGGGGAGCTGGAGTCCGAGGTCGAGACCCTGGCTGCATCGGTCGAGGAGCTCAGGGACGAGGTCAGCGGCTTCAGAAGGGAGCTGGAGGATCTCAAGGACCGGGAATCGTCTGAAGACGTCGATGAGCTGTGGGAGGCAATGGACGAGGAGGTCTCCATGCTGGAGCGCAGGATAGAGGACAACAGGCAGAGAAACGACCAGCTCCTTGATCAGATGGTGGAGCTCACGGAGCTCGTGAAGGACGGTCTCAGGTAGCGTTTTAATTCTTTGACCACCTCTGAGTATTAAGTGATAAGGTGGCAGAAGAGGTAATATTCGGCGGCGAGGACGACGAGGACGAATCCCAGAAGTCTCTGGCGGGTACCGACCAGGACGACTCCGACGGCGATCCCGGCGTGAAGGAACGGCCGGAAGCCGGCGGTGAAGATGATAAGACAGAGGAAGGGAAAGAGGTGTCCGGACCCGGAAACCAGGATGACGACAAAGAAAGAAGCGCACCCTCGAAGAGCTCGGGCGCATCGGGAGAAGAAATAGGATCCGATGAAGCTGCGAATTCTCAGGAGGCCGCTGAACCCGCGGGTCAGGATGCCATGGAGGAAATCTCCGGAATCAGGGACAGGCTGGAAGATCTCGAGGAAAGGATAGAGGACGCCGGGGAAAGCAACATTGAAAGAATTGAACAGAGGCTCGAGTCCCTCGAGACCAGCTCCGGCGCTGAAGCGAGTGTGATAGAGGAAGTCGAGGAAAGGCTGGAGCAGCTGGAGTCACGGATAGAGGAGATAGAAGATCAGGAGGAAATCGAGGATCTCAGGTCCAGGTTAGAGGAGCTTGAGTCCGGGGAACTATCTGAGCTCCGCTCCGACCTCCAGGAGGTCAGGGAAAGGCTCGCGGAGAAGTCGGACCTTATAACGGAGGTCAGGGAGAACCTGCTGGATCGGATGGATTCAGTTCCCAGCCAGGACGAGGTAGACGAGCTCAAGGTCGGTATAGATAACATCGAGACGAGGATAGAGAAGCTGGAAGAGTCGGATGAGAAGGATCTCTCGGAAGTCGAGGATAGGCTTGAGGAGCTCGAGGGATCAGTCTCCGACTTCAGGTGGATATTCAACGACTTCGATGACCTCGCGGAGCTGAAGCTTCTAACGAAAGACGAGTTCGAGGATCTCAGCTCAGGAGACTCGTCGGATGAGGAAAGAACACGTCTAAACAGGCTCCAGAGAAAGATAGACCAGCTGGAGGAGTTCCAGTCCAAGATCAACAAGAAGATGGAGGAATCAGGCGAAGATGACGACGAGGAGATCCTCGAGAGGCTCGAGATCCTGGAGCAGAACACCGGGATAGAGGCCGAAGTTATAGAGAACCTGGAGGACAGGATAGAGGAGCTCGAGAGCCGCAGAGATCGTGACCTTGGGTCTCTGATAGATGAGATCGACAGGCAGGACGAGCAGATCGAGGACATACGGGAGGGCTACGAGGAGCTAGGAGAGATGATGCAGCTGATACTGAAGGAGCTGAGGCAGCGACGATCGGAGCGCTAGACGAAGCTGTCCAGGCCGGGCTGCCTCGACTCGAGCGATCTCTCCAGCTTGCTGATTCCGCTGGACACTCTTTCCTCGGAGAATCCGTGTTCTTCCGCCAGCATTCGCTGTATTCCGTCTTCTTCAGGCTGCGAGAACTCGAACTCAACTTTCTCGGTCGGCGGATCCATGAAGAAATCTCTTATCACCTCAGGATCGTTCTGGAACTCCGCGCCGGACAGTTTCTCGTCCTCCAGCAGTTGTCTGAAGCCCTCATGTTTTCTAGCCAGCTTCAGCGCCGTCTTGGGTCCGATCCCGTGGACTCCGTCCGGGTTGAAGTCCGTTCCCATCAGTATTCCCATCCATACCAGCTTCTCTCTGCTGACATCCAGCTGTTCGAGCACCTTCTCGAGCTCTATCTGCTCCACGGATATCTCTTTGGTTCCTCCGGATGATGTCTTCCGCTGCTTCCGCGTCGTCAGGTTCCTCACCATTCTCGACGCGCCGAACAGGACGCAGTCCCAGTCATGGCTCCCTACAGCGTGAACCTCTCCCTCCGAAGCCATCCTGGCTGCCTGGGCTTCTCCCTCGCTTGGCGCCTCGACATAGGGCAGCCCCATGGACTCGAGCAGATCCTTTGACTCCTCCACCATGTCTCCGGTTATCTTTGACGACTGGGTCGCCTTCGAATAGGCCTCGGAGATCTTTCCCTCCTGTTTCAGCTTATTCCACTCCTCTCTCGCTTCTTCTCTTTTCTTCCGGCGTCTCGATGATTCCTTCTCCTTCAGATCCGGCATATCTCCGTCGAAAACGTAAACCGGCCGGATGTTGTTATCCAGTAGGTTGATGCTGCGGTAGAAGAGTCCCGAGAGATGCGAGGTCACGTTGCCATCGCTGTCCTTCAGAGGTGTTCCGTCCCGCTGACGTATAATTGAGAGGAACTGGTACAGGGTGTTCATGGCGTCGATTGCGAGGACCGTGTCGTTCAGGTCGGCGAACTCTATCTCCTCGGGATCGACAAGCTTTCCGAGATCGACTCCCATGAAGCTATAACTTAGATGGAAACTTATACAACACGTGAAAGCTGTCTGTGACTGCTGCCAGGAGCGGCAGGCAGAGCTCTCTTGCGAGGTCTGTGGAGCGAACGTCTGCAGGAAAGACAAGCTTGAGAAAGGCTGCCGTGTCTGCAACGGCGGAGAGTCAACCTTCGGTTAGTTTATTCTTCCAGTAGCTCTTCTGCAGACGAAGCCAAAGCAGCTCCTCCGACCCCTGCTGCAGCTAATGCCCCGGACGCTGCTGGGTAATCTCCATTCTAAGCAGCCTCGTAAGCTGCATAGGCACCCATGATGGCCGCGGCCGCTCCTATTGTGGCGGTGGCGGCCTGATCTGCATTATTGTAGTATCTCATTCTGGCCTCCTAAAGCTTGTCGAAGTGCTCCAGCTCTATGCTCTGGACGTCCTCGACCTCTTCCAGCTGGTTTTCCACGTGGTCTGTGCCGCCCTTTTCGTCCGTCGTGATCGCGGACACCTTGATCGCCTTCAGTCCGAAGGCCACGTCCTCTTCGCCGATGTCCTCCGCCTCGACCTTATCTCTCACCTGGTCCTTTATTCCGTCTAGGTCGGTGTCAGCGTCCTCTGGCATCAGTTTGAAAACACAGGCAATCTTTCCCATACTATGACAAATGAAAAGAAAGACATAAATAGGCTGGAGAGCTCGTTAAAGACCCAGCTTCTCCCTGATCCTGTCCAGAAGTTCCATTGTGTTTCACCCCAACTGTATCCCAGTATTGTTGCTGTCTCAATTTAAAAGATCAGCACCGGAATTCTTTCCTAGCCCCCTTGGTCTAGCGGAAAGACGGCACCTTGCGGACGAACTTCTGAAAGTTCGATCATCACAAGGCGTTCGAGGAATGCCTTTCAGCAGATCGAGCTCAGTCGAGCAGATAGGTGCAGATCCAGGGTTCAAATCCCTGAGGGGGCGAGCTCACAAAACACTTTAAATTTGCTTTAAGAGGTTTTTAGAGATTATATCGGTCTTGGAAGCATTCTTAATCGCTTGTAGAACTCCTTCTTATTAAATTAAAAAGGAAATTTATGGTCTAGGAGCATTTAAGCTCCTAGTCCGTGAGGTTTCTCTCCAAAGATATCCTCGTGCTCGTCCTTGTGGAGTGTTCCAGCTCCAGCAGGAGCCATTCCTTCTAGAGAAGCTGACAGTTCAACGAGATTTCTGAATTCTTCACTCGCCTCATCTAGATCAGTAGGCGACTCGTCTCCAATGTCAGGATAGAGAGAAGCGTAGGAGATGGCTGTACTAAGGAAGCTTTGCGCTTCTTCGGGAAGATCTTCAGGATCCTCTCCAGCGTAGCTATCTAGATCATCTTCATGCCTCATGTTGTAGCTGTCGAAGACAGAATTAATCTTGGCCTGGTCGTATCTTACTTCCTTCCACTGGTACTCTCCAGGCTCTAGATTCTCAGCAGCTCCGCGAGCAATGACTCCCTTCAGATCCTCTCTTGATGGAACTTCAAGTGTGTCGTTTGTCATAGTAATTTGTTTATTATACCCCCATCTTTAAGTAACTTTACAATCAGAGAGTAACAACTATCTTTTACTCCGCATCTTTGATCTCATGAAGATGTTATCCCCATTAACCTGAACATACGGTGAATATTCCTTTGAGTAATGTTAGTTGAAAGCTCTTTCTTCTACCGTTAATGTAATAAGTATGGGCATTAAGTGTGGCGTTATGCCTGAGACTGTTGAGGACAACCCTGCGGATAAGGTGAATGAGCTCTCTGAGGAAGAGTTTGCGGAGAGGTTTGAGAGGGATATGGATAATTTCGAGGACAAGCTCAAGGAATATTCTGGCGAATAGATTCCTCTATCCTTTCGGCGTTTTCTTCCATCAGTTTGAGCTGTCTTTGCTGTGCACTGCCTTTTTTCGGAACCAGGGAGTGATATACTACGACTTCTTCGTCAGGGATTACTATACAGAGGGCTCTGTATTCGGCGCTCATGGAGGAGAATCTTATCTCGGCTACCGTTAACTCGTCGAGGTTGAACATGTCTTGGAATCTTCTTCTAAGCTGTGCCATATTCTTGTTCCATTTGATCTGTCTCTCCTTATTTTCCAGAGCGTTTTCCAGCTCTCTTGCCACATGGTAGGAGAAGTCCTCTGAAGCATTTTCTATGTCTTTATCGTTCCAGAGGAGGTTGAATCCCATGTAT
>JBDGRC010000117.1:0-19003 GCA_042218495.1 Candidatus Nanohaloarchaea archaeon
GATATACAGAGGGATCTGATTGCCGCCGATGTGGATGTTTCGCTGGTGTCAGAGATCTCCGACGAGATCAGGGATGAGGCACTTTCCGAGGAGGCTCCCGAGGGTCTCTCGAGAAAGGAGCACGTGCTCGAGATAGTCTACTCGAAGCTGGAGAATCTGCTTGGAGAGAAGCCCGAGATTGATGATCCGGAAAGTATACTGCTCTGCGGACTGTTTGGCGCCGGGAAGACGACCACAGCTGCCAAGATAGCTGACAGATACAGGAAGGAGGGAAAGAAGGTTGGGATGATCGCTGCAGATACTGACAGACCGGCGGCTTACGATCAGCTCAAGCAGCTTTCTGAGGACGCTGGATCCGAGTTCTACGGTGAGAAGGACGCCGATGATCCGATCAGGGTAGTGGAGAACGGACTTCAGGAGCTCGAAGCCGATCTGGTGATCGTGGACACAGCTGGCAGGAACTCTCTGGACGATGAACTCAAGGAACAGCTGTCCCAAATAGACAGCGCCGTGGAGCCGGACTACAGCCTCCTGGTCATGCCCTCGGACATCGGTCAGAGCGCTTCGGAGCAGGCAGAGCAGTTTGAGGAGGCGATAGGAGTGGATGGAGTAATAGTGACGAAGACGGATGCCAGCGCCAAAGGAGGCGGTGCGCTTGTCGCCTGCCAGCGGTCGGGCTCTCCTGTGTACTTCATCGGAACCGGAGAGAAGCTCGGCGATCTGGAGAAGTTCGATCCTGTCGACTTCGTCTCGGAGATGGTGGGTCAGCCGGACCTGGAGTCGCTCCTGGAAAAGGTGGAGGAGCTGGACACCGATCCCGAGGAACTCCTCGAGGGCGACTTCACCCTGGAGGACTTCAGGGAGCAGATGTCATCGGTGACGGACTCCGGAATGATGGAGGAGGTGATGCAGCAGCTTCCTTTCGGCGCCGATCTCCCGGACAACATCGCGTCGATGACGGAGGAGAAGATCTCCAGCTACAACGTGGTCATCGACTCTATGACGGACGAGGAGATAGCGGATCCCTCTGTCATCAAGAGGTCGAGGGTGGAGCGCATAGCTGAGGGTTCAGGAACCTCGCGGGAGGAGGTCCGTGAGCTCCTGAAGCACTATCGCCAGACCAAAAACATGATGGACAAGTTCGACAGGGGATCGATGAAGCGGGGCAACATGCAGCAGATGATGCAGAAGATGGGGCTATAGACGGTTCCGCAATCAGTAGAACTTCCGGAAGGATCAGGTCTCCATCTCTGGGTAGTTTCTCTTGAGCTCCCGGAGTCTCTCGGAGTCGTAGAACTTCTGCTTGCCGAGGCGTTTTTCCAGCATCTCCTGTTTTTCGCGGTACTCCTCCTCAACCTCCTCGTCGACGGTCGAGAGTATTCCGTGCGCCATGCCGGATGAAGCCCTGAATCCCTCGAAGATCGACTGCCACTTCGACGGAAGGTTGTAGTCCGCCCTCGAAACAGCCTCTGTGGCTCCCAGAAGCGTCAGGAGGCAGTACCTGTAGACCGCGCCTCTCAGGTCAGGAAGCTCCATTCTCCGTTCCGGACTCTACTTTACTCCCCATATCTAATCTAATACCAAACCCATTAATAAACGGTATCCTCAGGGTAGTACATGATCTCGGTACTTTCCGATACCCACATACCGATGAGAGCAGACGTCATGCCCGGCGAGTTCTGGTCGAGGGTCGAGAGATCCGATCTTGTGGTCCACTGTGGGGATTTTGAGGCCGAAGAAGTCTACAGGGAGTTTGAAGACCGCAGCGACAGCTTCATCGGAGTCAGAGGGAACTGTGATCGCTTCCGGTTGCAGAACTCCGCGAAATTTGAGCGGAATGGGGTTAAGTTCGGTGTTTACCATGGCTCCGGCATAAGCCCGAGAGGCCACCATCCTACTCTCCGGGATATAGCCGAGAACAAGCTGAAGGTCGATGTACTTCTCCACGGTCACACGCACGAGCAGGAGGCGGTTGAGAGAGGCGGCAAGGTGCTTCTGAATCCAGGAAGCGCCACGGGAGTCGGCGGAGGATCGTCTCAGAAGGGTAACCCCGAGATGATCGAACTATCCGTCGACAGCAAGCTCGAAGTCAGGCTCGTACGGAAGGAAGATGCCGGCACAAGTTCGGAAACCAGGAAGTTCAGCCTCTAACCGTACCCGAGAGCCTCTAGCTGTCTCTTGATCTCCTCCTCCTTCTCACCTATCTCTTCTCCCGAACCCGTTTCTTTAATTTTTTCAAGCTTCTCTTTCAGCTCTTCCTTCTCCTTTCCCTTCCATTTCCTCTCGACTTTTCCGGACTCTGTCTCTGTCTCCACGATCTTCGAGCTTCCGTCAACTGCAAATCTTTGGCGCCTGTAAAGCTCTTCTCGACGGCTCTCTGGTATTCTGTTCGACATCATGTCCGGGAAGTCGTACAGTCCCAGAGCTGATCCTTTCTCCGCCGAAGGTTTTTCTCCGCCGGCTGCCTCAAGTATCATGTCATGCATTTCCCTGACTGATACTGTTTCATCGACCTCACCTGACTGCAGAGTCGGCGCCCTTAACATCAGCGGAACTTCCACGAGCTCGTCAGCCACCGAGAACTGGTGTCCGTAGTGTCCGTGCTCTCCCAGCAGCTGACCGTGGTCAGAGGCTATCAAGACACAGGTTTCATCCATCAGACCTTCTGAGCGGAGTTCCTGGAGAAACTTTCCCACGCAGTCGTCCACGTAGTCAACGGCGGCATCGTAGTGCTTCCTTATCTCGTCGAAGTCTACCTCTCTGCCCCTGTAAAACCTTGAGGGATCCTGGCATATCTCGTCTCCGGTCTTCTCCGCTCCGTGATCTTCGACGTATTCTCCGGGAGGTCTCAGGGGTTCGTGGACGTCCATCAGGTTCATGAACAGGAAGAAACGTTCATCGGAGCTCTCCACGAACTCCATGCCGCGGTCAAGCACCTCTTCCGCTGCCATGTGGTCGACATGGTTTGACCAGAGGTAGTCGCCGACCCTGGTCATGAGCCTTGAAACCACGTTGTCGTTTCTTTCCACCCAGGAGGCCAGACGATCAACAGCTTTCTGTATGGCTCTGGAACCGCTGCCGAAGTCGTTCGCGACGTCGAATCCTACGGTCATGCCGGCGTGCTCGGAGATCCACGCGTTCTCGGTGAAGCAGCCGGTCCTGAATCCTTTCTCTCCCAGCTTCTCAGCCAGCGTCTTCTTCTCATAGTCCAGTTCGAGGTTTCTCTGCGTGGCTCTGTGCTCCCATGGATACTCGCCAGTGAACATCGAGGCGTGAACCGGCAGCGTCCAGGACGAGGTGGCGATAGCGTTCCTGTAGACCACGGATTCATCCGCGAACCTGTCGAGGCTGTCGGTGAAGTCCACTTCCTGGCTGTAAGGCCCCAGACTGTCCTTCCGGAGGCTGTCGATCACTATCAGAACCACGTTCTGCATGTATGAGGTACACCACTCCAACGCCTATTAAGACTTCGATCAGCTGTAATGTTATGACCACGGTAGCGGGCGAAAAGGCTGAGGCGCTTCTCAGCAGGGATCTCTGTGATCACTGCCTCGGAAGGCAGTTCGCGAAGCTGGGTCACGGCCTCGAGAACTACGAGAGAGGCGCCATCATCAGAGAAAAGGGCGGAGAACTCGAGGAATCGGACTTCGATCCGGACAGAGTTCCTGAATCGGCGTCCTTCGGCGGCAGCTGCACCGTCTGCGGAGAGGTCTTCCAGGAAATGGACCGCTACGTCGACATGGTCATCTCGTCGTTCGACAGGTACGAGCTTTCGACCTTCCTCGTCGGAATAAGGCCTCCTGAAGAGGTTCTGGCCTCCGAGGAATCGCTCTGGGAGGACTTCGGGGTGGAGTTCACCGAGCCCATCAAGACCGAGCTCTCCAGGCTGATAGGAAAGAGGATCGAGGAGAGGCTTGACATCGAGGTGGACTTCGATCGCCCTGATATCATGGCGGTGGTCGACATGCGGGAGGGAAAGGAACGCGTCGAGCTGCAGGTCAACTCGCTGCTGATCTACGGACAGTACAACAAGTACTCCCGCGAGATTCCCCAGACCGAGTGGCACTGCAGGAACTGCCGTGGCGACGGATGTGACGACTGCGACTGGACGGGTAAACAGTACCAGGAGAGCGTTCAGGAGATAGTCCAGGAGCCGTTTATGGAGGCCACGAGGTCCATAGAGGCAAAGTTCCACGGAGGAGGACGAGAAGATGTCAACGCCAGGTGCCTTGGAAAGAGGGAGTTCGTGCTGGAGCTAGTGGAGCCGATAAACAGGGACCTCGATCTTGAATCCCTGCGGGAGAAGGTGAACGAAAGCGAGAAGGTGGAGGTGTTCAATCTCCGGTTCGCGGAGAAGGAGGAGATAGAGGAGATCAAGCAGAAGCACGCAGACAAGCGGTACCGGGCCGTTGTCGAGCTTGAGGACGATGTAACTGAGAAGGATCTTCGGGACCTGCAGCAGCTTGTCGGCGATGTCGAACAGTTCACCCCGAGCCGCGTGCAGCACCGCCGCGCGGAGACGACCAGGGAACGAGAAGTCTACGAGGTAGAGGCCGAGAAGTTAGGTGAAAGAAAGATAGAGCTGGAGGTGGAGGCCGAGGCCGGGACTTACATCAAGGAGATGATATCGGGCGACGGCGGGAACACGGAGCCGTCGGTGGCCGGTGTCCTGGGGACTGGAGCCGAATGTCTCGAGCTTGATGTTCTATGGGTCGAGAAGTGAAAGAGATTTAACGTTTTCAGTCCAAGAAAACGTGTGCCAGCCGATCTCCACATGCACACTCATGCCAGCGATGGCAATCACTCGGTCGAAGAGAGAAAAGAACAGGCAAATGAAGAGGGCCTTGACCACATCGCTATAACTGACCATGACACAATACCGGAGATTCTGGACAGCCGTTACTACTGGGACGATGAACGCGGGGTCGGCGTGATAACCGGGTCGGAGATAAAGTGCGAGGTCGACGGCACGGGGATCGAGATACTGGCCTACTTCATAGATCCTGATTCCGCACCCGTCAACGAGGTCCTGGAGAAGAATGCGGAGAACAGGAAGGCCAGGATCGAGGAGATGGTTCACAACCTTGACTCTGTCATAGACTACGACCTGACCGTGGACGAGGTCATGGAGGAGGCGGGTAGCTCTCCGGGAAGACCGGACATCGCGAGGGTACTGGCAGACGCTAGGGAGGTCGGAGTCGAGACCCTTGACGAGGCGTTCGAGCGGCACCTGCACGAGGACTCCGAGGCGTATGTTCCGACCCCCAAGCTTGGTGCGGAGGAGGTGATAGATGCCGTGCTGGAGGACGGGGGTGTTCCGGTTCTCGCTCACCCGGGCAGGGATCTTTCCCGGGAGGGAGCTGCTGCAAAGGTTGAAGAGCTGGTTGAATACGGCCTGAAGGGTCTCGAGGTCTATTACACCTGGGATCACAAGAGGAAAGCCGGGTATGGAGTAGCGTTTGGTGAAACGTACGCCAGGGAACTGGCGGATGAGTTCGGACTTTTCAAGACGGGCGGCAGCGACTGTCACGGAGAGGGGACTGGAAAATACCTGATCGGTGACGTAAAACTGCCTGACTACCGGGTCGAGATCCTGGCGGAAGAGGCCGGAGTTTCCCTCTGTTGAAAAGTTTCAAGACTGCTCCGGAATAATCTCCAGATCGTCTGTCTCCCGTTTAAAAGATTTCGATGTGATGAATGGCTCAAGAGGCGATTAAACTATGGCACAGAAGTCAAGCGGCTCCCGGCACGGGACCAGACACAAGTTCTCACGGGACCCTGAACAGACGCTGACGGTAAACGATCACATGAAGCAGTTTGAGGAGGGAGAGACAGTCCTCATAGACTTCCACCCGAGCGTCCAGGACGGCCGCGTGCACTCCAGGTACCACGGATGTCACGCGGAGGTAACCGGCTCCAGGGGGGACGCCAAGGAGGTAACCGTGAAGGACGGCGAAAAGTCCAAGAAGTTGTACATCAAACCGGTACATCTCACGGAGGTCGAGGGCTAATGGAGGTCAGGGAAGAAGAGATGGCCTACCCGGTCGAGGCACTCAGGCTTCTCGAGGAAAGGGACGAGGAGTCTCTCAGCCACGAGCAGAAGATAGCGCTGGAGAACCTGACCCGTCACGCCCGGGTAAAGGACTTTGAAACCCTGGAGAAGCTCCATGAAGAGCTTTCGGAGCTGGAATCCCTCAAGGACAGGCACGCGTACATGGTCCTGAACGTGATGCCGGAACACGAGTCCACGGTCAGGGCCATCTTTTCGAAGGAGAGGGTGAAGCTTGACCAGGACGAGGTCGACGAGATCCTGGAGATATGCCGGAGCGCGGACACCGGTTCCGAATAAAAGCGTAGGTCCGCATATTGTTTGTATGACAGACAAAGACGAATACCTCAAGGTCCTGGACTTTCTTGAGCATGGAAGGTCGGACGGTAAGAACGAGCCGACCGCTCAGGGCATCGGAACTAAGAACTTCAACCTGCTGGAAGTCGTGATGCGGGAGGACGAACACCCGAAAGGGGGTGAAGACCTCTACATCGGCGAGGGCGACAGGGAGGAAGTCAAGTACATCAAGGGAAGGATCAGCTATGACGAACTGACTGCCTCGGCCAGGAGCGAACTCAAGTACGTGCTCGATGCGATCGTGTCCGAGCAGGAGGACCGTTTCGTCGAGTTCTTCAACGAGGCCACTCCTGTCACGCCGAGAAGACACGCCTTCGAGCTCCTGCCTGGAGTAGGGAACAAGCTGATGCAGAGCATGCTGGATGCGAGAGAAGAGAGTGAGTTTGAAAGCTTTGAAGACCTCGATGAGAGGGTATCCGCCGTGCCGGATCCGAAGCAGCTCGTGACTGACAGGATAATGAACGAGCTTAAGGGAGAGGCCAAGCAAAAGCTGTTCACATGAGCTTGAGAGACGAGCTCCGTCATCTCGGCGTGAAGCCTGTGGGCGGCCAGCACTTCCTCGAGTCTGGATCCGTGGTGGAGGCACTCGTGGAGGCAGGCGAGGTCGAGGATCGGACCGTCCTCGAGATAGGCCCGGGAACCGGCAGCATAACCGAGAAGCTGGTGGAGCGGGCGGAGTCCATTACAGCGGTCGAGAAGGATACCACGCTTGCAAGCCACGTTGAAGAAGCTTTTCCAGGCGTAGAAGTCGTTGAGGGAGATTTTCTGGATATGGAGGGGCTCGATTTTGACCGGTGCGTTTCCAACATACCTTTCGAGATCTCTTCGGAGGTCGTCAGGAAGCTCGGCCGGGCGCAGATCCAGTCGGCGCTGATAGTCCAGGACCAGCTCGCTGACAAGATAGTCGCGGAGCCGGGAGAAAACGAATACAGCGAGTTTTCCGTGGCTGCTCAGTACTTCTTCGTGCCAGTGAAGCTCAGAACTGTTTCTTCATCAGCCTTCTACCCTGAGCCGGAGGTAGACGCCGCTATCGTCAAGCTCTATCCAAATAAGGAGCGCCACGGCGTGGAGGATGAAGAAGCGATGTTCGAGTTAGCGAAGGCGCTCTTCACACACGGAAGGAAGAAGGTCAGGAACGCCTTCGTCGACGCCCGTCACATTCTCGACTACGAGAAGGACGAGGCGAAGAGGATTCGGGACGATCTGCCACACAGCGAGGAGAGGGTCAAAAAGCTCAGTGTGCGTCAGTTAGCGGAGATCACGGAGTTCCTGGAAGAATGACAATCGTGTGTTGAACCGGGGCAGGTCAACCAGATTTAAATATATGTCCATACGTGTCAATACGTGGTACGATGTCTAAGGTCTCGGTGAGGGTTCCGGAGGATTTGAAAAGGTCGATGGACGAACACAGCAAGATAAACTGGAGTGTGGTAGCCCGCGATGCGTTCCGTGAGGAGCTCCGGAAGATAGAGCTAGCAGATTCTATAGCTTCTGAAAGCGAACTGACGGAAGAGGATGTTGAAGAGATTGGTAAAAGAGTAAAGGAGGATATAGCTGAGAGACATGGTCTGAATTGATGCAAGTGGTCGTAGACACCAATGTTGTTTTCTCAGCAATGCTCAGTGATAGCAAAACAAGAGAAATTCTTCTGGACTCCGGAGACAAGTTTTATTCTCCTGATTTTCTAATATCGGAGATAGAGAACCATGAGGGGCTCATATTACAGAAGTCGGAACTTGGAATGGAAGAATACGAAGCTCTGTTGGATTTAATGCTTTCTGAGATAGAGGTTCGATCTATGGAAGAATATGAAGACGAAATAGAAGAAGAAGCTCGGAGTCTTATAGGCGGCCAAGATAGGAAAGATATACCCTTCATCGCTCTGGCTCTAAAAAGGGACTGCAAGGTGTGGAGCGATGACACGGACTTTCAGGAACAGGAAGAAGTTGAGGTAGTTACCACTGAAGATATGATAGAGAGGAAATGAAAGCTGGAAGTTGGGTCGAAGCTGGCTGCTGCGAAAGGTTTAAGACATAGCTTTTGCCGGGTCTATTATGCCGAAGTGGATCTTCGTTACGGGAGGGGTTCTCTCCGGGCTCGGCAAGGGCCTGGTTTCAGCGAGCGTTTCAAAGCTACTTCAGGAGCGTGGGGTGGACGTGGTTCCGGTGAAGTGTGACGGCTACCTCAACGTCGATCCGGGGACCATGAATCCCCACGAGCACGGCGAGGTGTACGTGCTTGAGGACGGCACGGAGGTCGACATGGACTTCGGCCATTACGAGCGTTTCCTTGACGTCCAGGGAAGAGGAAGCTGGAACCTGACCTCGGGAAAGATATTCAAGGACGTAATAGAGAAGGAGAGGGAGGGAGAGTACCTTGGAGAGACTGTCCAGATGATTCCTCACGTGACGGACAGGATAAAGGATGAATGGCGTTCCGTGGCTGAGCAGGAAAGCGCTGATCTTGTCGTGGTTGAAATAGGAGGGACGGTCGGCGACATGGAGAACCAGTTCTACCTCGAGGCCGCGAGACAGATCAGGTCCTCCCTCGAGGAAGAAGAAACCTTCATTATACACACGACGCTGGTACCCTTCCTGGAGACAACCGGCGAACAGAAGACGAAGCCCACGCAGCACTCCGTCAGAGACCTGAGAGAGGTCGGCCTTGAGCCGGACATGGTGGTGGCGAGGAGCCAGGACGAGCTGGACGAGTCCGCGGTGGAGAAGATCTCGCTCTTCTGCGACGTTCCGGAGAAGGCGGTAGTGTCGGATCCGAACCTGGAGTCGGTATACCAGCTTCCGCTGGAGTTCGACCGCCAGGAGGTCGATGGAGTTGTTTCCGAGAAGCTCGGGCTGCCGGAAAGGAAGGATGGACTGGATGACTGGAGGCGCAGGACGCAGAACCTGCTTTCCAAACCCTTGGCGTCCATCGCGATATGCGGCAAGTACACCGAGATGGATGATTCGTACGCGAGCGTTGAGGAAGCCCTGAGGCATGCCGCGGCAGAGATAGGCGGCAGCGTGGCGATAGAGTACCTAGATTCGGAGGATATCTCCGTCGGAGCCCTGGATTCTTACGATGGCGTCATAGTCCCCGGAGGATTCGGAAGTAGAGGTGTGGAGGGAAAGATCGATGCCATAGAATACTGCAGGCAGAACGAGCTGCCTCTGCTCGGACTCTGCTACGGGATGCAGCTCATGGTGATAGAGTACGCCAGGAACGAGTGCGGGATCGACGCGGTCTCCGAGGAGTGGGGCGAGGAAGGAGAGAAGGTTATCGCAGAGATGCCGGGCCAGAAGGATATCGACGACATGGGTGGAACGATGCGGCTGGGTAGCTTTTCAGCAGAGCTGGAGGGAGGAGTATCCGAGATTTACGGATCGGAGAAGGTCTCGGAGCGGCACCGCCACAGGTATGAGGTCAATCCCGAGTACCACGATGTTCTGCAGTCAGGAGATCTCAGCTTCTCCGGATGGAACGGTCAGCTGGCCGAGTTTATCGAAAAAGAGGATCACCCGTTCTTTATCGGAACCCAGGCCCACCCGGAGTTTAATTCGGGCCTCCAGAGTCCGAATCCGCTCTACCTCGAGTTCATGAAAGCCAGCGCGGCCGATCAAACGTGAGGGTGATCGGCGGTCTCGGTCTATAAGAATACCTGGGCTTCAACACCGAAAAACCTTCGGGAGAGATTATAGAGATGGTTGAGAGAGGTTTCAGGGCCTATGAGCGGTTGGGAATAAATGCAGAGTTCGAGAGATCGGAGAAGTTTGAGGATAGTTACTCTTACACCGCCAACTCAGGTTTGAAGGCCCTCTTTACAGTGGAAAAAGACGTTCGAGGAATACGATCCAGATCGACGCCGGGGGGGAGAACGGGAACTATACTTGAAACAGATGTAAAGCAGGTCACAAGCTCTTATCCCGATATTCCCTCCTACTTTCTCACAACGATGCAGGTGGAGGAGATACTCCCGGAGAAGGTAGCGGCTTTGAGCCAGGGATCCAGGGGACGGGACCTTTTCGATATCTGGTTCCTGATCGATCAGACGGAGGTGAGGAAGGACATACTGGATCAAAAACTGTTCGGCGGTATAGAGTTAGAGTTTCCAAACGAGGAAGAATACAACAGAGACTTGCGCGACCTAGTTGCGCTGCCGCCTCCGTAAACCAGGGTGCGAGAAGCGGTCAGGGATTCGCTGAAAGAAGAGGGAATTCTGGACTGAAACTCTCCACCACTGTTGTTTATACACAGATATCCTCCGATCCTCTCCCTATCCATATAAAATGAAAGAGCAGAGGGAAGGGGTATGAGCCAGAGGTTATCGAAAACAGAGCCGGTAAACCTGAGACCGGACTCCGTCGGGTGATGGATGATGGTCTACCAGCCGGCGGAGGATTCGTACTTGGTTGCAGATCAACTCGAAGACCTTGAAGGTCTGAAGGTCCTGGACATGGGGACAGGTTCGGGTTTTCTGGCCCGCAAGATGTACGAGCAAGGAGCCCAGGTGACTGCTGTGGACGTTGATCCGGGTTCAGTGGAGGAGGCGAGGCAGAAGCTGCCGGATGAAGTGAAAGTCCTTGAATCGGACCTCTTTTCCAGTGTGGAGGGCGTCTTCGACCTCATTGTCTTCAATCCTCCGTACCTGAAAGGTGAGGAGGGTCTCGGGGACGAGAACGTCTGGCTTGGTGGCGAGAAGGGGATCGAGGTGGCTGAAAGGTTTCTGAAGAAGGCTGACAGTTATCTGGAGGAGCAGGGAAAAGCTCTTGTGGTTTTATCTTCCAAGTCGGATTACCGGGAGCTTGTGGATGAGTTCGAGCTGGAGATCGCGGGTTCGAGAGAGCTCTGGTTTGAGACGTTGTTCGTCGCCCGGTATAAATAGATTTTTTAACTGCCTGACGTAAACCGTGGTTTATGAAGTCAAGTACCGGAAAGTTATCGTTCCTTGTTGCTCTGAGCGTTCTCCTTGTCTCCTTTTCTGCCGCTGCCTGGAACATAGACGTTCTGGACGATCCTTACACGCAGGACTCGATCTCAAACATGACAGAAACGGTTCGCCTGGTGAACCTGACGAAGGACGGTTCCATGGTCGATCAGTCGGAGCTGGAGAACGACTACAGCGATCTGAACTTCACGTACAGGTACAACGCTACAGATGAACCGGCCTACGTCGAGCATCTGCAGAAAGGATACTGGTACGCCTCCTTCGAGGCAAACTACAGCCGTGGACACCACGTGGAGTTCCAGCTAAGGGACGAAAAGGGGAGCATAGGGTTGGACGAGATAAACACGACGGAGAACATGAGCACGGGCAACTACTCTCTTGAACTGGAGAAGAGCATACCTGACGAGCTCGATCCGGGTTCGCAGATAGAGGTCAGGGTGAACCTGACCGATGAATGGAACGATGAGCCCGAAAAGAACGCGGACGTGGACGTATACTTCACCAACGTCACCGACACGCTCGAGATACAGGACCTCGGCAACCGGGACGGTTCGGTTTACTACAACTCCGGGGTCAACGTGCCTGACAGCGTCGGAAGCACCTATGTATTGCACATCAACGCTACTAACATCACGGACCAGTCGATGGAGAGGCCGAACGGGTCGATGTCCCGCGTGGTCCAGACGGCTCCTCCTCTCCAGGGATACATCGATGAGATGAAGGCTTTCGGAGGGTGCAACAACTCCTCTTTCTTCCAGGAGTGCGAGGCCGGGGCCGAGGTCGAGATAGACCTGAACTCGACCGGCGAAGCCATAAGTTCGATCAACTTCACGGTCAGAAAGCACGAGAAGAACTCTGGAGAGGTCGTGAACACCAGCTACTCTGTCACGGACTCCGGCAGCTACTACGAGGCCTCCTTCGACTTCCCGGAGCTCAACACTTCGAGGTACGACAGGGAGGTCGAGCTAATCTTCAACGCCTCCAGGGACAACGACCGGATGATAAAGAGCCGGAACGTCACTTACAGGTCCTTCGAGCTTTCGGACGCGAGCGACAACCGTGTGGATCAGGGAGAGTCCTTCTCTCTGAGGCTGTCTCCCGAGAAGCCGTTCAGCGGCTCTGCGCTCTCTCTTGAAAACTTCAGCGATGTGAACGTCTCACTGGAGTACCAGAACGGGTCCGAGTTCAAGTTCATCGGAACCGACAGTATGCAGAACTACCCGGACTCCGGGTTCGTGGGGTCGGACGTTTCAATCCCTCTGAGCGCTCCCAACGAGACTTACACGCTTAAAGCAAACGTCACGGACGACTACGGGTTCGAGAGGAACCTCGAGACCAACTTCGAGGTGGAGAAAACCCAGAACATCTTTGACGTAAACAGCTCCATCGATATACAGCTCATGGACCTTCTGCCGCATAACACGAGCATCATGATCGAGAACCTGAAGTCCTCGAAGCTTGAGCTCGAGATCATACCTCAGGACAACCTGGAGGGTATCACTCAGGTCAACACTTCAGTAAACGTCTCTGCAGACTCCAGCAAGAGGCTGAACGTATCGTTTGATCCGGAAGAGCCCGGAGACATTAAAGGAGACCTCCTGGTTAACGACACGGAGTCGGACGCCGAGTCAGCGGTAGACGTGGAACTCGATTCGCAGGACTGCGAAAGGATCAACGGCAGCCTCTGCGTGGACTCCCGGGAGTGGAGGAACAGAACTCTTGACAGCTCCGGGAGCGTCCAGGAGTTCTTCACGGTGAAGCATCAGAGGGACGGAAACATCTCGGTAGATATAACGGAGAGTGGCGACACGGGAGAAGTCTTCGAGGTCGAGCCCGCCAGCTTCGAACTGGAAGAGTCCCGCACCATCCAGATAAACTACTCCGCGCGGAAACAGGGCAACTTCACGGCTATGTACGAGGTCGAGGGCGACGGATACTCGTTGCCAGTCCGCGTAGCGCTTGAATCAAACGCCGAGCCGCCGGAGGCCTCGGCTTCCGTACCTTCCACCCTTGACCTTGGATCGGTGACCTCTGGCGACGACGTCACGCAGCCCGTCTCGGTCACGAACACCGGGGACTTCGAAATATACTCCATCGAGGCAACCTCTCCGACTTTCACGGTCTCCGCCTCGAACCTGACGATTCTCCCGGGAGGAACCCGGACTGTCGACCTTTCGTTCGACTCGGTGACATCCGGATCCGGAACCATAACACTAGAGATGGCGACCCCTGGAGGATCTATCACCAGGTCGATCTCAGCCAGCACGGCCCTCAGCACGCCACCGGAGCAGAATCAGACCCAGCAAGAGGACTCGCCGTTCCAGGACGACAATGGAACCGACACGGGAACAGGCGAATCTGACGCCGGCACGGGCTCGGAGACTGGAACGGGAGCAGGCAGCGAGACCGGTGAGACAGAGGGAACGACCGGTACAGGAACAGGAGAGGGATCGGTCACGGGAGGAGAAACCTCTGAGAACACGAGCGGCTCGATACTCCTGCCCATAATCGCTGCGGTGCTGGTGTTCCTCGTTATAGGCTTCGTCTTCTACACCAGCTACATCCCGGAGGAGGGCGACCCGCTGTACAGCGTGATGGGTGAGGAGTGATGGTCGATCCGACCACGGTGGGAGCCGCGCTCCTTCTCGTGGCAGCATTTATCCTGTCGCTGAAGATCCTAAAGACCGCTGTCGAGACGCTGCTTGTCGCAGCAATCTCAGGGGCCTTCTACGCCGTGATGGCGGTCAGCCTCGGCTACCCGGTGAACCTGGACTCCATAGCGACGTTCGCCGCCGCGGGAACAGTTCTATACGTCCTCTACTCCGTGGTTCTTCCCCTGATGAGGTTTGCGTGGACGGGAGCGAAGGCACCGTTTAAACTGGTCTCATGGTTCGGAGCCAGGCTGAAGTCTCTGAAGGAGGAAAAGAGGATGGAGAGGCTGGAGTCGATGGTCAGGAGCCACGAGGAGAAGCTGGAAGAGGATGAGGAGGACGGAGAAGTCGAGACGAAGGAGGTCGTGCTGGACAAGGTAGCCCGCGAGGACGAGGACTAGCCCAGACTGACCGACCCTGCGCTGAGTCCCGATACCTTCCCGGAAAGGTTCATGCTCCTGGAATCCCTGTCGATCGCCAGGCTTCCTCTGAGGGAATCTATCTCCAGCGACGAGTCCTCGCCTATCGTGGCGGAGGTCGAGCTCGATTCGATGCTTCCCGTGACGCTCTCCATCTCGATTCCTGAGATCGAGGCGTCTGAAAGCTCGAACGCCGACCTGTTGAACGCCGTGTCAAGCCTGAAATCCTGGCTGACAGCCACGCCGCTTGTGACGGCTCCTGAAGCCGTCCCCTTGACCCTGATCTGTTCGTCGACGCTGACCGTTCCGCTGAAACCGGTCAGGCTTATCTCCTCGTCGGACTCAATCCTGCCGGTTCCCGATTCAAGCGTTCTCAGGTCCTTAACCGTCAGCGTCGCGTTCTCCGTCTCTATATCCTGGGGAAGCGATCCATTGATGTCGAGCCGGGCGCTTACATCGGTGCTCGGTGCCTCGCGGTTTACAAGACCGGCGAAAGCTCCCACGCTCCTGGGAGTAAGCTCCAGGTCACTGAGGCCATCAAACTTCAGGTTTCCGAGCGATAGAGGTTCAGCAGTTCCGTTCGAGACAGAGCCCAGCACCGCCAGTGAGGCCAGCACCGCGCCCATCACCTTGAGATCTAACATGTATTTCTTTAAGACTTGGATCGTTAAAACTGTTCAGTGAGGAAGATTGTTCTGGTCGAGCCGGAGGTACCGGAGAACACGGGGTTCATAGCCAGGGTGTGCGCCAACTTCGACTTTGATCTTAGGCCGGTGGATCCCTGTTTCAACCTCTCAGAGGCGAGGCAGACCGCCAGGAACTGCCAGGAAAAGCTGAGGAACGCGGAGATCTACGGTTCGGTCGAGAAGGCTGTCGAGGACCTGGAATACGTGGTCGGCACGAAGCCGGATCGTGGCAGGTCCGTACACGCTTTCGAGCCGCGGGAAGAGACCTCGCTGATGATCGGAAGGGAGAGCTCGGGGCTTTCAAACGAAGAGCTTGACCTCTGTGACGCCGTCGTTCACATCCCGACCTCGGGGTACTCATCGCTGAACCAGAGCCACGCCGCAGCCGTGGTGGCGTCCAGGTTCTCGGAGTCCGACTCGGAGGGCATGACCTCCGGCCAGAAGTCCAAGATAAGACAGCTCGCGCCGGATACCGTCGCCGAGAAGCTGGTGGCGTCGAACCCTTCCAGGTCCGAGGCCGGAAGCCTGATATCCGAGCTGAGAGATATCTCATCGTAGCTTTTTCAGGATGTAGTCCGGGACTTCGCCTTCAATCATGGAGGTCACCTCGTCTAGGGATCCGGGATTTATGGATATGCATTTTCTTCCCTTGTGGAACTCTATCAAGGCATCCCTCCACATCTCATCAAGTATACCGTCCAGACCGCCTCTTGCGTGCGAGGGGATCTTACTGTAGCTCTTCTGTTTAGGTATGTAGTTCATGCCTATTTTTTGTTTTCTGGCCAGCTTGGCCAGTAGTGCGATTTTCTTTTCCTCTCTGCTAATGCTGTTTCCGATGGAACTATCCCTCCGCCTGGTGTTCGTTACACTCATTCTCCTGACCAGTATACGGATATAAAAACCTGCTCCAGTACTGTACGGGTATGACGGGTATTCTGAATCCCAATATCGAGAAGATGCTGGAAGTTCTCCTCGATCATCCGAACGTGGGATACACCAAGAACGATATTGTGGATAAGGCAGGTATTTCCCGTTCGGACCTACGCAAATCGTGGGACATTCTTGAAGAGAACGGAATAGTGGTTGAGAAAGGAAGTTACGGGGGAAAGACGCTCTACCGCCTCAACCCTGACTCGGATCTCGTGAACCATATCGGAAAAGTCATGGACGCAGGGTTATCGACCGAAAGGGAAGAAACGGTCGAGGCCTGAAACCCAGACACGGAGTTCAACTCCTCTCCTGTTAAAAAGATCACCTGTTCTGACGTTGCCATGGTACTTCCAGGACTTCTGGGCGGACAGCAGGGAGGAATATTTGCGATAGTTCAGACGCTGATATCGCTTCTCTTCGTGGTGATGATATTCTTCTTCCCCCGGATAATGATATGGCAGACTGACAGGAAGCTAAAGGGCGTGCTGGAGCAGCTGGATGCTTACAGGAACGACTCCAGGGCGATGTTTCTCGACAACTTCGTCTCCAGGCTTGACAGAAGGACGGAGGACAAGTTCCGGACGCTGAGGGACTTCAAGTTCTCCCAGCCGACAGGTATCGATCCCGCGGGAATGGTCGGCAAGCTCGAGAACGTCCTGGACACGTCCGAGGACAAGTTCAAGCGTTTCATCCGCTCGAACGCGGAGACGGAGGACGAAGAGGAGCTGGCCAACCTCAACATGGCCTTCAAGGGCGTGATGGGAACCCACCAGATATTCAAGGTACTGAGACATTTCAGGAAGCTGATAAACGAGACGAAGAACATCCAGCTGGTGGGGATCATCAACATGATGATGCCGGTGTACGAGGAGATAGCGGAGTCCCAGAAAGAGGCGACGCGGGCGTTCGTCGACGGTGCTCCGATCGGGGACACAATTGGACCTCTCGTGGCGGCGAAGTTCATCACCTCCGAACCGGAGGAGGTCGCCGAAAACATAGTCATGAGCGAGGAAGAGGTCGGTGAGAACGACGTTTATGTCATCAAGTCCGAAGGCCCGGGCGCCAGGCTCGGAAAGTACGGGGACGCCATAGACTCCGTGTCCGACGAGGTCGACGCCGTCTTGACCGTGGACGCGGGAGCGAAGTTCGAGGGCGAGGAGACCGGCGCCATCAGCGAGGGCGTCGGAGTAATGATGGGAGGTCCCGGGGTCGAGAAGTCAAAGATAGAGGACGCGGCCGTCGAGAACGACCTCCCGCTCGAAGGAATCATAATCAAGCAGTCGCCCCCGGAGGCGTCGAAGCCCATGAAGAAGGAGATCTACGAGGCCTACAAGCCGGCGGTCGACAAGGTCGAGGAGCTGGTGGAGGAGATCGACGGGACCGTCGCCGTCATCGGCGTCGGCAACACCTGCGGCGTCGGCAACACCCGCGAAGAGGTCTCCGGAGTCCACAACAAGCTCCAGAAGTACTGGGAGGAGTACGAGGAACAGGAAGAGGACGACGTCTCCTACCAGGGGATGATGGGGGTCTTCGGCGGCGGCCAGGCCTCAGAACTCGAAGAAGTCACCAACAGGTACCTCTGGCGCCTCCCACGTCTTTGATCCCCTTCTCATTTTCTCCATCAAAGTGTCATGAAAACTTAGTTTGACCTGTCTGAAGTAATTTTCAATTAAAGGGTGAAGTAGATATCAACTGTGAATAGATGTCTCCAGAAGCTCTAGGATTTGAAGGGTTTCACGGATTACTGTTCAGACAAACGGTCGATAAGTCAATGGCAGGAGAATTAACTTTTCGTGTATTGTGGGCCAGGATTTTATTTTTCTATTTCCGTGGAAATTTATGGTGAATTCTGACGAGGGCGTGCATAAGTTTACGGGGTGTGGTGAAGTTGAAGATTCTGAACTCATGCCGACGGGGGTGGACAACGGATAGGATAAGTCAGATTGTCTGGCTGACCAGAAAGCTGATTCCAGCCTCCCGACCTTACCTCACCTATTTTAAACGGCATCATTCAATCTAATATCAGTCAATGGCTTACGAGGCGAGTTGCTTACTGAACGATTTACAGGGTAACGTGCGGACTTCGGTCTCCCAGATCGGTCTCAGGAAGGCTATTTCGTTGTTTCTGATTTCATCGGCGATTATATCCGTATCTACCGGAGCGCCGAGCGGGGATGAAGGTGAGTACATGTATTATGGCATGGAGATCGAGGAAAGCAGTCAGGAGGACAAAGATTACAGACAGAACTACGGGTACCACCACTGGTTCCTGTCGGATAAGGCCAAAAAGGATAAGATGAAACCATCAGATAAAAACAAACGAATAATGGTGAAAGACTATTCCACGGATGGTTATTTCAACTTCTGGGACCTTTTAAACCTCAATGACGATCAAATACAGTACTTCGAGCCCGAGAAGGGAGAAAGACTAAGCCCTGAGGCGCAGTACGGCCACATTGACAATAATTACTTTCAAGCCCAGCTAAACCATATTTTCAAAGATTCAACAAAAAAATGCATCAACGATGAGATCTGCCCTGCAGTGAACAGGGAGCTGGATGAAACCAACTTCGCAAACGAGCCGGAAAATCCTAATTTCGTTGGTCAGGGAAAGATGATTGAATCCATGGGGGTCCAGATAGGCGAGGCAGACCAGAATGGCAGGCGCCTCCTGAATCTTGACAGAGGGATCATCTATGCTAAAGACACAGATTCCGAGGATAATCCGGATGGTGATTTCAAGTTCTTCATGTGCGGTAATGGTTACGACAAAGAAACCGTGATTGATGATAGTGGTCAGAAATACAGATGTGACGCAAAGGGAAGGACCCAAAAAACGATAGACAATAACGAGGAGTGGAGATGGGAGAACGACTTCCAGGACGATAAACAGGACGGCGACGACCACGTTGTAAACGACTGGGAGAAGGTGGATGACTGTGAAGACGGCCTCGACAACGACGGCGACG
>JBDGRC010000118.1:0-1782 GCA_042218495.1 Candidatus Nanohaloarchaea archaeon
TCCTGGGGGGGCTAAAGATCCTCAAATATTTGATCCTGAACTGCTGAAATGCAGGAGACCTTCGGGGCTTGACATTGAGCATCTAAATACTTAAAACTCGATACCCAAGCCAAAATATATGGCTGAGTCTAGAGAAGAGGATATAGATGCGGAAACTGAAAGGATAGAGAACACTTTAGAGGATATAAAGCAATTTAATGAAAGACTGGAGAGCAAAGGGAGCTCTTTAGGTGAGCTTCTGGAGGAATCCGCCGATCTTCTCAAGGCCGTGTTCGGAGAAGGCAAGGAGGCAGACAGAGAGATCAGTTTCACGGCTCAAGAAGGAGAAAAAGCTGAACAAAATCCTTCCGAAGACGCTATCGAAAGCTTTGCGCAGGATCAAGAAAGAGTCACCAGAGAAACTGCAGAAGAGGAGAGAAGGCTGGGCGCCGCCATCGAAGACATCGGCGAGGCAACTGAGACCCTGGAAATAGAGATCGAGACTCTTAACGAGAGGATCAAGGAGAACGAGGACAGGGTGAATGAAATGAAGAGGAGGATAAAAAAGATAGAAGAGGACGGACTCAGCACTCACCGCCTGGAAATGCTCGCCTGGGACCTCAAGCTGATCGCGCAGGGCATTAACCTCGAACTATGGGCTCACCACTTCATCACTGAAGAACTGAAGCAGGTTGTTTCAGAGAATCAGGCAGCGATCAGGGACCTGGTAGTTGTTCGTGATGACATAGACGGACTTGAGGTCCTGGACAGGGAAGGACACGAAATCGCACAAGAAGTAGGCAGTAGGGATCTAGAAAGGGCTGAAGAGGAGGAAGACCAGGAGATCAGAGAGGAGGAACAGACATATCAGCAGGAAAAGGAAGCTGAGGAGAGGAACATCAAGATAATGGAAGAGGAGGTCGAGGAGCTGGTGGAAGAACTGAAAAACACCGAAACACAGTTGAAACAGGTAGTAGCTCAGCTCGAGGAAGTTGAGTCCAGTGCCAAAAACTTCGTGAACGATGAGATCCAGGGAAGGTTCGAGGAGACCAGGGAGGTTATTGACAAGGCCGAAGAAAAGATCGATGAAGAGAGACCGGAGTACGAGGAGATAAGGGAGATGCTCAATAAAGAGGAATCCGAAATGGCAGAGGTTTAGAACCTATTCAGCCTAACGGAAAAGACTCCTGTAGAGGACTCTGGAAACGTTCTCCTTGACGTCTTCCGCTCTCGTGACCTTCTCCACCAGTTCCTTGCGCTCGTGGAGAGTGACTTTTACGTGGGCGGAGGAACGTGACACGACGGCCTGGATCTGGTCGATGTTGTCCTCCCTGTCGCGAGACTCCTTTATGGCCTCGAGTTCCTTTTCAAGACCCTCGAGAAGGACCATGAACTTCTCGTACTTGTCGATAATCTGTTTCTCCCGCCTCATCTGATCCTCGAGATCCTCTAGTTCCTCCGAGACCATGCCGTTGACTCTTGAGGCTATCTTCATCCTCTTCTCCCTCGGTGTCTCCGACATCTCAGCCTGCTGCGTGGCCTCGGTCAGGTAGTCCCCGACCGACCTGTGTCCATCATCCCTGGCGTCCCTGAACTCCTCCACATCCGACTCGGAGACCTCAACCTCCGATAGTCTTTCACGCAGCATGGACATGTAGCAAACGGCTTTCAGCTCCAGCCTGGCGCTTCTCTCCAGGTCCTGCACCATCTCGTGCAGCTTCTCCAGCTCGTAGCTCCTGACCTGGTCGTGTGACTTTCCTGTGGCCGCCGCCCTCCATCGCTGGCCGAGAGTCTTCAGGTACT
>JBDGRC010000118.1:1882-5765 GCA_042218495.1 Candidatus Nanohaloarchaea archaeon
CCGAACCTTCTATGGACTCGGGGTCGGGTTCCCGGGTTTCCTGCATGGAAGAATTTTTCCGACCCGTGAATAAAAAATAGGAGTACGCAGAGAGACGCAGTCAGTAAAAAGCCTTCCGATCATAAGACGACATAAGCCCCCTGGTCTAGTGGCCAAATCTCGATCGTAGAGAGGTTATTGATAGCGGCCTTTGGAATGCCCGAGGCAGCTACGCTGGCTCCGGCTTCAGAGGATCTCTGATCTTCGTGGAAGAAAGCCGCTGACCCAGGTTCGAATCCTGGGGGGGCTAAATAGCGTTCATCTGATCTGCAAGACTCAGGAGAGCTCGCGACTCACCCCGTTCCAGGAAAGCTCATAAAACTAAGAAGAAAGGCAGTTTTATGACAGAAAACTGTACTTTCTGTAGAATATACGAAGAAGGAGAAGCTGTGGTGCATGAGGACGAACATTTCTTTATCCAGTTCGATGCTTATCCTGTGACCGCGGGACATCTGGAGATAATCCCCAGGAGACACATCGAATCCGTGTTCCAGCTGTCAGAGGAAGAGTGGGAGCAACTCCAGAAAACACTGAAAAAAGCCAAGCAGCTGATTAAAGAATCGGATCTGGAAGATACTTATGAGAACCTGATTTCAAATCCTCTGGACCAGAAGTGCAGGGAATTCTGCCAGGACGTAAAAGAGAAAGAAAACTGGTCAGGTTCTCCGGACGCATATAATATAGGCATCAACGAGGGAAGAGAGGCGGGAAGGACCATCGACCACCTCCACATACATCTTATTCCAAGATACCAGGGAGACATCGATGACCCTGCAGGAGGAATTAGAAGAGTCATACCTGGAAAAAAGGACTACAGCTGAGATCGGCCGGCTGAAGTACACCCATCCAGTGCTAGCTGACTGCGGGAAGGCTGGGGCAAGGCAGTTTAAATCTTCTTTCTGAAGTATGCCCATGGCAGAGGAAGTACACGCGAAGCACATCCTGGTGGAAAACGAGGAACACGCGACTCAGCTCAAGAGGAAGCTGGAGAAGGGTGAGGCGACCTTCGAGGAACTCGCGAGGAAGCATTCGGACGGCCCTTCCGGAGACGATGGAGGCGATCTTGGATACTTCGGCAGAGGAGACATGGTCAAGCCGTTCGAGAGGGAAGCATTCGATCTCGAGAACGGGGCGGTCAGCGATCCGGTGAAGACGAAGTTCGGCTGGCACCTGATAAAGAAAGTGGATGAACGTTAGACCGCCGGCCTCCTCCCGTTCAAACCTTTATTCATCTATGAGGACGGCTCTCATCGGAGCTCCGTCGGTTTTCATCTTCAGAGGCATCCCTGAGAACGTGTAGCTTCCGGGATCAGCTCCAGACAGATCGAGTCCCTCGATAACGTTCATCCTGTCGTTTGCCTTCCTGTGAGCTCTTTCTGCCTCTTCGCTGTCCTCGAAGTTGACAAGGCTCAGATAGTCGATTCCGACGGTTTCCACCCCCTGGTTAATTAGATATTCGACAGCCTCCAGCGTGACGTAAGTAAAGTCTTCCCTGAACTCGTCGTAGCCAGCGAGAGAGTTCCCGGTTTTAAGGAGCACGATACTGGCATCTATAACGACATCTTCGAGGTCTTTCCTGTCAACTTTCTCCGTGCAGTGAGTCAGGTCAAGCACGACGGCATCGCCGTAGAAATTCTCCAGATCAAGCCCTTTCACGGGCTCTGCGCCCTCTTTTACGTGCTGGGGAGCATCCACGTGCGTTCCGGTGTGGCTGCCGATCGTTATCTCGGACTCAGTCGTGCTGTCCTCCGGTATCTCCCTGTACCTCTCGATCTGTGGCTGCGGGTTTCCAGGATAGCAGGGCATATCCTCGTCTATCTCCATGGAGATATCTATTATCTGCATAGTCAAACTGGTCGAAGCCTGAACTTAACGGTGCCGGAGGACGGATGAAGCCATAAGACTAGACCCTCACCAGGTTGTATCCACGGTCCTGGAGCTGGTTCAGGCGACCCACTCCGGACGGCACGAGGTCTGCAGCATCAATAAAATCCTCTTCGCCGTAACTGGAGCTTTCGACGGAGTTGCTGCAGAGCTCAATCTCTACACCCAGCTCACAGAGCTTCTTGATCCTGGATGATACTTCAGAGTCTTCCAGGGCAATGGAAACCGCGGATGAATTAAGCACCACTGAGACATTCTCTACTTCAACCGTATCGTCCCTCAGGAGGTTTGCGACGTTGTTCAGGAGTTCGTTTTTCTTTTTATCGTCGTCGGTACTGAGATGGAAGACACAGTCCATATGTACCATGGCTCTGGGGCACTGAATAAACGAGGGGTTCCTACAGAGGTACTAGCGCCAGCCACAGGCCGAGGACGAGGCCATATACCAGATGGAAGGCTGTGAAGTTGACTATCTGGCTCCTGTCGGACTCCATACCCATTACTGCCTTCACCCATACGACTGATCCGGTTAACTCGAGAACCAGACCATAAAGAATTGAGTATCCCACAAGAGCGAGGGCGCCGAGTTCAGTATACCCCAGGGACGGCAGCGCCGTGGCAAAAAGGGCGCCGGCTGCCGTTCCATAGAGGAGGTGTAACATCATTCCCTTCCTTATGCATTCCTCCGGAGGCTCATCCCCGATATACTTCGACCAGAGATCAGCAGTCGGAGGCACAGGATGATCGCTGAGAACCTTCATGGCTGCGGTCATCGCCAGCATCGCCACGAACCCTCCCAGTGAACCGCTTATGAAGCCCAGTTGCACAGTAAATTTTGACCGGTCATGAATTAAAAGCTCACGGAGACCAGAGCTGAGATAACAGTCAATCAGATCCGCCGAATGCCGACTGAGATGCCCCAGACCAGCAGTTTGGAGACCTCTGAGGACTCAGTTAACCCGGACAACCGGTATGCTTTCAGCGAGCCGGAAGCTTAAAACCGATAAAGATCAAGCGTCAACCTATGGAAAACGAGCTGGCGATCATGCTCGCATTTACATTGTCCGGGCTGCATTTCCTGGGCGAGGAAATCGACGAGTACCTCGAGGGCTACAGGGAGATGGTTGTCAGCTTTGGATCAGGGGTATCCGTATCTTACATCTTTGTGCGGCTTCTGCCGGAGTTCCACCGCGCGGCCTCGAGCTCGTCCAGATTCGTCTTTTCCTTCCCCCTGATAGGTTTTTCATCCGTCCACCTTGCAGAGAAGTACCTCGCGAAGTCAAGCATCACGGGGGAAAGGCTGCGGAAGGACTACGCGGAACTGCACACAGGATTCCTGTTTCTCTACCACGCCTCGATAGGATACCTTATAGCCACCCTTGTCGCTGAAAGCGCAGTATCGGGACTGCTGTTCATCTTACCCGTAGTGATACACGTGGCAGTCAGCAGCATCTCGGTGAGCGAACTACACGAGGAGCTTTCCAGAAGGCTGAGCATGAAGCTTCTGGTGTCTGTAGCACCACTGCTCGGAGTGACAATACACGTGCTTGGATCAATCCCCTCGAGAACGTTCACTCCGGTATTTGGAGCGGTCACCGGAATGTTCTTCTACATAGCTGTCAGGGACTCCATCCCTCATGGCGAGGATGGAAGACCTCTGGAATACCTGGCGGGAATGACCCTCTACCTTGCGGTAATGGTTGCCGCCAGCTCTCTTTGAGGCGATCAGACCTGACGCCTCTTCATGTTTAAAAGAATTGACCGAGGCTGCGTGATTACGAATGCCTGAAACACGTGAAGTTGTCAGAATTGCCAGGACGGATATCGATGGTACGAAGCCGATAGCCAACGCCATCAGATCTCTGCAGGGCGTGGGCGACATGTACGGCAACGCCGTCGCGCAGGTTCTGGAGTTCGACACGGACACCAAGATAGGATCCCTCAGCGACGAGGAGATCGA
>JBDGRC010000119.1:0-2294 GCA_042218495.1 Candidatus Nanohaloarchaea archaeon
TTTCCGTTCTCGCTGATGAAGACATCTTCTCCCAGGCTGTATCCCTCCTCTCGGGCAAGCTCGACGTACGCTCCCAGCTTCTGGATGTGTCCGTGGGAAGGGATGATTTTCTCCGGGTCCAGGAACTTAATGAAGTCGCGGTGGTCCTCCCGGTGGGCGTGTCCTGTCGTGTGGATGTCCTTGTAGATCCTCACTCCGCGCTCCTTCATCTTCTTCTCGAGCTTGTGCCTGTTCGCCTCGTTGATCGGAGTTGGGATTACCTGCGACGAGAATATCACGTGGTCGCCCTCCTCGAAGTTGAATCCGTAGGTTCCCGACGTGATCTTGTCCAGCTGCGCACCGGGCTCTCCCTGGTTTCCGGTCGCTACGACAAGCCAGTTCTCCCTGTCGTCGTCGACCCGGGTCATCAGCTCGTCGCACTCGTCGAAGTACGAGACGACCTCGATCTGGCTGGTGTCGATCAGGTCCAGCTCCTCCGCGCTCTGGACGTACTCCTTGAGGGATCTACCGACGAAGGCGACCTTGCGGCGGCCGTTGTTCGCGTCGATAAGCGAGTTCAGCCTTCCGATCTGCGATGAAAACGTGGAGAAGATGACAGCTCCTCCCGCCTGATAGCAGGAGTTTAGTACGTCCTCTATCTGCACTTTTACCGACTCCTCGGAACGGGCACGTCCCTCAGAGTCCACCCTGGTCGTTCCCGGTATCATGCACCTGACTCCTTCCTCGCCGACTTCCTTCAGCCGGTCGATGTCGGTCGTCTCCTCGATCACCGGTGACTGGTCGATCTTCATGTCGTTGCCGTAGATTACGTAGCCCTCCGGCGTGTCCAGTAGCGAGAGCGTTGAGTCCGGGATAGAGTGGTTCACGTGTGCGAACTCTATCGAGAGCTCGCTGTTGATCTCCTCGACGTTGCCCTTCTCCACCTCGATTATCTCGTTGGGGACGTCCTTCCGGTCGTCCTCGATCATCCGCTCAACGATCTTGGCCGTATAGGGCGTGCAGTAGATCGGTGCGTCGTAGGCTCCAGCGAGCTTCGGAATCGCTCCGACGTGGTCCAGATGTCCGTGCCCGATGATTATCGCTTTTACGTTCGCGTCGTTCTCGTAAAGGATCTCGTCCTCCGGAATGGCTCCGGTCTCGAGCGTCTGGTTCGTCGTCATCTCGTCGATCTCTCCTTCTGCGTTCACCACCTCCTCCATGTTGTAACCCATGTCGAATATTACGACGTCGCCGTCGACCTCGACCGCTGTCATGTTGCGGCCCACTTCCTCGTATCCTCCTATCGTGTAGACTTTCATTGTGTTCTATGTTACTGTCCGGAAGTGCCAACCTTTTAAATACGGTCCGTCGTCGGAGGTACCGCTGATCCAGACGCCGGAGCCCACCCGATGTCAGCATTCTCGTATTACACGCGCGGATGTCAGGTGTCGGATAGCCGTGAGAGATATAACAGTCCTGCTTTATTCGTACTACATGAGCGTGGATCCGATGGAGATCGAGCGCGACGAGGAATGGGAGACTGAAAAACTGATGCTGGCGGCCCGGATGGATAGAGCCATAAGGGATCGAAAAGAGGAGGGAGAGCCTCGAAAGGAAGACATTGAATGGATAAACGAATGGGTGCTGGAGGAGACTGAGCATCCGGCCTATGCAGCGAGAGAGGGGTTCGAGCCCGAAGTTCCGATCGGAGAAACTGTAGCCCTATACAAGGATAATAACCTGGAACTGCCGGTGCCGGAGGTGCTTGATTACTACAACAAGGCCGTTCCCGAAGAGCACAGGTTGGAGTATTCTGGCGGGCTTCCGAAGGTTCCAACCTCTTCTGACACGCTGATCCTGCTTCTAAACATCCGGGAGCTTGAAAGTATAGGTCATCCGTCCTCCGCTCCCGGAAATATAGACCGGTTGATAGATCAGGCCGAGCGAGAGGGTTTGGAGGACGGTGAGAAGGCCTCGAGGCTACTGAATTTTGCCACAGTGAGCGAAGCTGAGCCGGAGTACCGTCAGGAACAGCACGCATCCAGGCTAACGATGAGTGTCCCGGAGGAGGCGCTCGCGGTCTACGAGGCGGGACGGAAGCTTGGAGACGACGGACTGAAGAGAGCAGCCAGGGACTGGACTGAGAAGTTCGTCGAACTGGCATACCCGGAGGAAGGCCAGAACGACATGGAGGAAGACCTGCAGGAGGTGGAAGACTCCGTTCACGGACCGGAGGAGAGGACAGTGCCGGAAATCGGCTACTTTTCTGCCGAGGCCCAGGGAATCTTCGAGCAGATGGAGAGGTACAGGAAAGC
>JBDGRC010000012.1:0-3408 GCA_042218495.1 Candidatus Nanohaloarchaea archaeon
ACACGGGTTCTAAGGATGACATAGAGCCTTTAATGCATCTTGAGAACAGAATGAACCAAATAGCCAAAGGAGAAATTGAATCTAAAACAGCAGATGAAAAAGCTCTGTCAAAAGTTGTGGCTGCGTACAATATAGACAAATAAGTGACTATATGCACCAGCTGAAAACTCCGACATAATTTTCATATTCTAATCTGTTTTATATTCTATCACACGCACTAATGCTTTTTCATCATTGTTTGTTGGTTCCAAATCGCCGTTACTTAGCTGGTTTAGTTTATAATTTAGTTTTTCTGTTGAATTTTGGCTTTCACCAGTGGTTTTTATGCTGGCTCTAGCTTCTCCGTTTGAAACTCCGACATTGATTACAATTTCGTCTCCATGATAGATATTTTCATCTGCGTAATTTCTTTCGTTTTCTAGGTCTGTGAAATCTATAGAGTAACTCTCGTCTTCATCTATTCTTTCTAGAACTATGCCGTTATCAACCCATAGATTTTCCGAATCCCTTTGATCTTCGGATTTCTCGTATTTAGGCCAAATAGACGGTTCATCCAAATCATTCATAAACCTTTCAACTTCTATTCCGGGTACATCAGAATAGTCACGAGGTCCAGAATAGAATAACTGCACCTTATCCTTTCCAAGAAACCATTGATATTCTTCACTTTCTTCATTTACTACTCTTCTACTTCCATCTCCTTTCTCTTCCAAAATTTCTCTTTTTACTTCACCATTACTCTTGTTCGATGATTGAAGTATACTATCGACCAAATCATCTATACCTTCTGATCCTTTTGGAAGTCTAGTTTCTATTAAATTATTGAGTTGATTTAAGTCAGAAGATTGGCCACTTAATAATTCACTTAACCTATCTGCCTCTAATTCAACATGATTACATACCTCCCAGATTTTTTCACCATTATCTATGTCGCTTGCTCGGACAGTGTAAGTGTTCCTCCAAAAAAGAAAATCTCTGTATCTCTCGATATCTTCTACGTTATCTGGTACTTTCCAACCATGTTCAGGAGACCAAGCATGATACTCATCTTTTTGACTATCATATCTCAAAGGTATGAAACTGATTACTTTATCAGATTCAGTCTCTAAAGGAATCTTCTTTTCACGTTTGCCAGCTGGAAAATTCTCTTCAACTTCATCCTCTCTACGACTAACAACTTTAGTAGCAACCGAAACTTCCTTCGCTTCAGGCACTATTACATGTTCAAACCTTTCATTATTGGGGTCTATAGGTGATGCCTCAGAAATAGCTCCATCCATCTTTGAACCGAATAAGGCTGCCGAAAGTCTCTGAATGAAACCTCTCCTAGTATCCCCCATGTTTGTGCTAGCTTAGTAACAAAACTTTTATATGAATCTATTTTATTCTGCAAAAAAATAGGAATTATGTTTTTATTTTACAGTAACAACAAATTTATAAGAATGCAACTATAAAATAACAACATGTCGCAAAAAGTCCAAGTCCAAAATGAAAATTTGGATAATGAGGATTTTTTAGAAGCAGAAGGGGCCGATGAACCATTTGAAATGCTGCTTGAAGAAGAGGGAGTTGATGATGTTGATGAATTATCTGAACCAAAAGAAGTATCTACATCTGAACTGTCTGAGGGAATCTCAGATGTTCTAGTTTACGAAGATTCAAATGTTTTGGAATTGAGGAATGGACAGGATAGCTCATACTTCCACATAGGAGGATTATCGGGAACAGATGAACTTATAATGACTGCTCAAAATGATCAATGTCGACGAAGGTCGCCTGATGACGATCGATGGCCTCCACACAACAATTTGGAAAAGATAGCATATAATGGATTAGATATAGCTGATGATGTAATAAAACCAAAAGATAACATGGTTTTCAGCTTGCCAGTCCACCTTGAAATAATTGATAATAGCAGTAACAGCTTATATCCAGGATATAATTCCGAATTAAATCATCTGTCTCAGTGTGGGGCTCAGAATAAAAATGATAAGGGATTCTTGGCATCGGAAGGAAATGCACTGGCTCAGGTAGAATCGGGTGAAGAGAAGTATGCTCTATTAGGAGAATTTAATCAGGATCAGGATACATACACGGTAGAGGAATCTGTAGAGCTAGATTATGATATAGACATACAAATGGCCAATAGGAATCTGCCTTTAGGAGAGAGTGGGCTAGATGACGGAGAGAAAGAACGGGTATTTGAAGGGCTCACTGAAATTGCCTCTGATGTAGAACCGGATGATGAAAAGGACTGGGAGCTTGGTGTATATGAAACTGATGAACAAGAAGCATTAATTTACCTTGAGGACCACATAGAAGAGAATGTCGAAGTCTTAGGCTACGAGAAAGCTGAAAGCAGTGAAGATATATATGATTTAGAGGCTCTAGATGAAACTAGCTATGGACCTATTAGTGCTAGAAAGGGAATTTATGAAAATAGAGGACTTGGCAATAAGACAGGAATTAACAACCCTTTGGAAGACCTTGCTGTAAATCCTTCAGATGCCAGAGGTGCACCAGACAATGGAGAATTTGGAGGGAATAAAGTAGTCTTGAAAGACTTCTCGGAGTGCGATGCAATTCGCCGTAAAAAATACAAACCTAAAGATAACGAGGTCTGGGCTGGATATGGCGGCCAGGCTCGGATAGGAGGTTATGTTGAGTGATAAATCAGAGAGCCAAAAACCTCCTTTCTTTTATTTTTTACCCTACAATAACAAGATATGACTGATAGCAAATTAGATTATAGTTCTTTTGAATCGGGTGATGCTCAATTTGATGAACTTCTGGAGCTACTCTGTGAATCTCCAGATAAAGTGAGAGACCAATTAAATGAATATGATGAAAAACTTCAGGATAAGGGAATTGTACTTAGGACTTCACCCCAGGAGAAGGATTTAAATAGAGCGTTTGGGATTACAAGAATACTCAGTGATTTTTTGGGAGATGAAGCGAAGGAAATTTTAGCACATGATTCTTATATTAAGGGAAGGCCTAATGAAATTAGTTTCTATGTTGAGGAAGATTTAGAAACTCTAAAAAATGAATTTAATGATCCTTTAGTTGATGTTCTTACTCAAAAGGGCGAGTCTAAGATAACTTATGAAGATGTGAGAATAAATGTGATATTTGATCAGCCTTATGAGGTGACTGAAGAGATTCCAACCCAATACGAAAACATTGAAGTCCATATGCCTTCCAGAGAGTCAGTTTTGAAGAAAATTCACGACAATCTCCAAGAATACAGTAATATGATGGACCGCGCTAAAGATCTACCTGGTTATACCGACATATAATTATTTTGTCTATTATAGACTTTGAAGCCAAAAATACTAATTCAAAAACGATTTTGGACTCTCCGGGATTTGAACCCGGGGCCTCTTCCATGCCAAGGAAGCGTTCTGC
>JBDGRC010000120.1:0-1768 GCA_042218495.1 Candidatus Nanohaloarchaea archaeon
CTAACCGCCGGGTAATCTGAGCTTTAAATCTGAAAGAAGTCCAGTCTGTGCCATGAAAGAAAGGAAAATATTCATGGGGTCGGATCATGCGGGATTTGAACTGAAAAACTCTCTGAAGAGCTTCCTTCGTGGTCAAGGGTATGAAGTAGTAGATCAAGGCCCAGAAAACTATGACAAAAGGGACGACTATCCTGAGTACATAATAAAGACGGCCGAAAAAGTCACGGCAAATGAAGATGCCTTAGGGATAGTGCTTGGTCACTCCGGTCAGGGAGAGGCCCTGGCAGCCAACAAGGTCGACGGAATACGTGCAGCACTTTACTACGGCAAGAATCCGGAAATAATCGAACTTTCAAGAGAACATAACAACGCTAACGTTCTTTCACTGGGCGCAGCATTCCTGGAAGAAGATGAGGCGAGAGAACAGGTAGAGGAATGGCTCCAGACCGATTTCACGGGAGAGGACAGGCACCAGAGGAGACTTACCGAGGTGGGTCTCTACGAGAACCAGAAGGAACCAGAAGTTATGCCAGCTATACTCGCTCAAACCCAGGATGAGATGGAGAAAGAGTTCGAGAAAGTCATTCCCTACTCCAGGATGTTCCACCTGGACGTGGAGGACGGGAGCTTCGTGGAAAACACGTCACTAGATTTTGGCTTCGAACTTCCGGAGCATCAGAGGTACGAGGCCCACCTGATGGTAGAAAGACCTCTGGAGTGGGCGAAGAACAATATCGAAATTTTAAGGCGTTTCAACTTCCACGTCGAATCAGAGGATGATCCGGAAGAGGTCATAGAGTTCCTGAAATCAGAGGGAAAGGAAGTCGGCTTAGCTATCAATCCTGAAACAGATCTGGAGAAGATTATGGAGCACATCCATAGTGTTGACCTGGTACATATCATGACAGTTGAACCAGGCAGCTACGGCTCCGAGTTCCACGAGGAAATGATTTCCAGGATAAAGAAGGTTAAGAAGGCACATCCTGAGGTCTCGGTTGAAGTCGATGGACACGTGACTCCTGAGAACGCAACCGATTTGAGAGAAGCTGGGGCGGACCTCTTCGTCTCCGGATCCTACATACAGGAAAGCGAGGAGCCTGGCAGAGCAGTCAGGAAGCTCGAGGAGAAAGTAGGCGCTGACCTCTAGGTAAGCTCAAGCTTAAATTCGGGAAAGCAACCAATGATTTCATGGTATCTGAACAGGATCTTCGGGACATTTCAAATATTCTCAGACGCGATGTCATCGAGATGACAACCGCCGCCGGGAGCGGCCATCCGACCTCCTGCATGTCCTGTGCAGAGATATTCTCAACCCTTTTTTTCGAAAAAATGAACTATAGCCTGGATGATGCCTTCGATCCTGACAACGACGAGTTCGTCCTGAGCAAGGGTCACGCCGCCCCAGTATGGTACGCGGCACTAGAAAGAGCAGGAGCGATAGACGAAGAGCTCGACTCCCTGCGGGAACTTGATTCTGATCTACAGGGACACCCGATGCCTGTATCACTGGACTGGGTGGAGGTCGCGACGGGCTCTCTCGGACAGGGACTTTCGATCGCGGTCGGAAAAGCACTGGCGGCGAAGAAACAGGGCCGCGACTACGAAACTTACGCCGTGCTCGGAGACTCCGAAACCGCGGAAGGACAGGTATACGAGGCGCTGCAGCTGGGATCATACTACGATCTGGACAATCTGACGGCGATAATAGATGTTAACCGACTCGGCCAGCGGGGAGAGACGATGGTCGGGCACAATGTAGAATGGTATC
>JBDGRC010000121.1:0-19576 GCA_042218495.1 Candidatus Nanohaloarchaea archaeon
TCGCCAAACTTTTCGGCCGCTGTAAGGACTGCTGAAGCCCCTAAATCATATTCAACATGGTTTCCAGTCTCTTCGAAATAATCGAAGAAATCTTCTATCTCATCGCTATAAAGCCCTAAGTCCCTCATATCCTGCCGGGTCAATTCCTCTCTTTCATCTAAATGTGCTGCGAAACCCCCAGCGAGAACTGCCGCTCTATGAGCATCCTCATGGCGTGGAATAATAATATCTTCCTCAACCCCGATTTCGAGGCAGTATTGCCTGACTGCTTCCTCCAATCCTTCCCTTAGATATGGATGCGTTGTGGTGGGAGAATCTGCTTGGTATTGAAATTCGTGGAAAAGTTCAGAACCAGTTGTTGCGAAAGCATTGTCAGAATCCATAGGTTCTGATGATATCCCAATCCTCCACTCACCTGATTGGCTTTTATAATGCCCTCCTGATATTTCTTCGTTTTGAAAGTCCTGAATAAATTGTGAATATAGATTATCATATAGATTATTAGCCTGAAGAGCGGTGTAAGCTCCCAAACCCATAGATCCAAGAGTTCCTGGAAGAAAGTGACCTGTGGCTAAGCCTCCAACCAACGAAATCAAGCTTCCGCCCAGCAATCCTAATTTGCGATCCGTATTCAGGTCTAACAGTTGTTTGAATACTTCGGCACTGCCTGGTTCGGGCTCATTGTATACCGTCTTATTATTTAGCTCTTCGAAATTTCTTTCTTCAACTCTTAATAAATCTGAAATTTTCTGATTAAGCAACTTTAGGTGCGGTTCTATATCAGGTATCTCTGGCGAATCAGGATCGCCCATCTTCCAGGTTTTATTAGGTCTGGGAACACTTTGTCCATATTCTGAATGGAAATCCTCTACTGAATTTTTTGCAAAGTCTCTTATATCTCTAATATCTGTTGGACTATTTACTGGAGTTTCGTATTGATTTTCCAGGCTTGAAGCTACGTCATACATAGTTGTTATTTATCAGGAACAAATTTAAATTTAGTCCTCCTGGGCGAACACTAAGGTCGGCACACGGTCGGGGGTTCAGAAGCTTTATTGGCTTTTCATGACCGGAGCACTCTTCTGGTCTAAAGGCGGTTTTTCTCAAAAGCCATGTTGCAAGACAGCCAAGGACCTGACAAGTGAGGATAATATGAGCTATTTTGTAACAAGGAGATCTAAAGATACTGTCATACCGGGATGAATGCTCGGCCAGAGGTTTTGAGAAGCATTCTGAGCCGCTGAGGCTTAAAGTGGCTGATAACGCATGTATTTCGATATTCCTGGATTTTCCGGCTTTGGATCATCGATATTATGTCCTTGGTTTCTGGGAGCTAATCTAGATATATCGATTTCGGATCAGAGACTGCTAATACAGTTTTAGAGCGATTAAGTGACCTTGCTTTATTGAAAGCCTGCCATTTTGGGTTCCTCTCCCTCAGGTCATAGTTCCCCGGCACCATCTCGCAGCCTCATCGCAGGATTCCCGCCCAACTTGCCGCTACTGTATTCTTCAGGAGCTGGGTGTTTAAGGTTGGCTTCCCTATAATTTTGGTGTAGCTCTGATATCTGATCGAGATAGTTTTCCCAAGCCTGAGCTAGTTTCTTGTAGCTAAAACCGGTATCAATGGTCATTTCCTCCGGTTCACTCCGTTTAGTGAGGGTGTAATCGATGCAGTAATCAAGAGCTTCATCGTCAAAGTCGAGCTGAACAATCACGCATAGTTCATCTACAGAAGTATCGCTGATGTCCATGTACGCGTCTATTGCCGACTTTATACTTTCAGCGTCTTCCATGAGAAAAATTATATCGCCATTAAAACATTTTAATCGGTGTGGGATCACTTGGAATCGTACGGACTGTGTTAAATTTATAAAAATTCATGTTCTGTAAGCCTCTTTGAAAGAGGTGTCGTCGAACTTGAGGATTTTTTGAACGAGATTTGGCTGCGATATTCCAGAACTTAGAACAATATTCTAGTATTATTCTTGAAACTATCCTATATGAGGGATACATTCGAGTGGTCAATGTCGGCAAATCGGGTTTAAAGGCTCTGTAGATAAAGAAAGACGCTGTTAGTTATTTGAACGATTTTCTGTCCTACTTCAGGAAAATAGAGTGCGAAGAGGAGAGATTTAAGGCAGGTTCAGAGGTTCAAGACGGGTTATCTGTTGGAAAAGATTACTTTCTAACCAAATAAGTTAAATTTTGGTTTCAGAACTTTTTTTGTAATCTTAACACTCCTTCGTTGAACTAATGTAAATCACGAAGTCCATTTATAATCATGACTCTTCAGGAGGGAGCCGAGACCATCGTCAAGCAGTGCCTTCAAATCTCGACGGATGAAACCGTAGTGGTTCCCGACGACGGGAACGACCCTGATATCGTGCAGGCGACGGTTGAGGCGGCTTCGAAAGCCGGGAAATCGTGCGAGAGAGTGAAGTACGACGAGCCTGACGAGCATGGAGAGGAGCCGCCGGAACGTGTGGCGAAGAAGATGAAGGAGGCAGACGTTTTCATAGCACCCACGAACAAGTCCATCTCCCACACCGACGCGAGGCGAGAGGCGAACGAGAACGGAGCGAGAGGCGCAACCCTGCCGGGAATAAATAAAGAGATCTGGAACTCATCGCTCCTGGCGGACTACGAAAGGGTTAAGGAGATCTCCGAGAAAGTCCACGACATTCTACAGGAGACGGAAACCATACGCATCACGACTCCCTCGGGAACCGAACTGGAGCTCGATGTCGAGATAGACCTTTTCCACACGGATACCGGCCTGATCCACGAAGAAGGCGGTTTTGGCAACCTTCCGGCGGGGGAGGCCGACGGCGGGGCGTTGAACGCTCGCGGAGAGCTGGTGGTGGACCATCTGCCGATACTTGATGGGGCAGAGGGCGCCGTGCTGGAGATCGAGGAGAATAAGGTTGTCGGGATAGAGCGGAGCGAGCAGATAGCAGAAAAGTTCGAGGAGATCGACGGTGCCAGGAACGTGGCGGAGTTCGGCTTCGGTACCAACCCGGAGGCGGAGATAATCGGCAACGTCCTGAACGATGAGAAGGTGCTCGGAACGGTCCACGTGGCGTTCGGCGACAACTCCTCTTACGTTGAGAAGGGCGACCCCCGCCGCGTGAACTGTCCCATCCACTGGGACGTTGTATGCATGGAGCCGACAGTCCGTTTCGATGAAAGCGTGGTTCTAAGGAAAGGGGACCCGGTTTTCCTGGATGAGGTATAAAAGAGTTAAGTCCGCCTACCTCGATATACTATGAACCTGAAGACTGTCCGCAATCTTGTTTCTGGAATGGGGACAGCTGTAGGAATGTCGAAGCTCATGTTTACCTGGTTTTCTGGAGTCAACCTGACGATTATTAGGTAAGACTCCAGGGCCAACCGAGTTCTCCGAGGTATTCTCGATGGTTCTGGAACAACTCAGGGACGGCGCCGAACGGCATCTGGAAGCTTTTGACGAGGGCACACGTCAGCTAATTACGATCCTCTGTCTACCTCTCGTTGACGGTGTTTTTGCAACACTTCTTGCCTCGGGGGCGCTACAGAGCATGACTGACTACATAATGATAGCTCTCACGATCTTCTCGGGGGCGGGATCTCTCGCCGTGCTGTACTCCTACTCGGAGACTCGTGCAGAGGCCAAGAAGATGGTTTTCAGGGCTACGCCGGTTCTTGTGGCGGGAGCCGTCCTGGTGGGGCTCGTGGCGCCGGTCTACGGCGAGCTTTTCCGTTCCACAAGTCTCAGCTACACCGCGGCGCTGGTGCTGCTGCTCATAGCTGGAAAGCTGGCCGAGTTAGATCTCGCGGACGGTATATCCACGTCCACGGTCCTTATCACAGGACTTGTCCTCTCGGTTAAGAGTCCGGGAGCCGTGCAGTTCTCGACTGGATACGTTGTATCGGCGGCGGCAACCGCTCTTTTCGCTTCGGCCTCGCTTTACGCCGCCACCTACATGACGCACCTCGAGATGAAGATAGACTACATACAGAAGGGGAGCGCCCTGGTGCTGATACTGATCAGCCTGTCCGTCGCCGGCCTCCAGATACCTTCGGAGGCGGGACTGGCGGTCTTTGCCGTTTCTCTGATCGCCTCGATGCGTCAGAGCGTCCGGATTTCGAACTGAGCCTTTGAATCAAGCTTCTCCGAGAGGTGGAGCATCAGGCGCTGCCTCGTCGGCCGCAGGACGAGAACAAGGCCCAGTCCGTCGGTGATGAATCCTGGCGTCAGAAGCGAAAGTCCTCCGAAGGCCAGAAGGACCGCTTCGATCAGGTTTCTCGAGGCCTCTTTAGCTGTAACGGCGTTGCCAAGCCTCTGCACGATTCCAAGACCCTCCCTTCTGATCAGCTCAGCACCTATGAGTCCTGTCGCCAGCACCGCCCCGATAGTCGGCAGGATTCCGAACATCTCGGAGGTTCTCAGAAGGACGTAGAAGTCGGCGAAGGGGAGCGCCAGGATGACTATCAGGTATCGGAGCATATCCAGATGTCGCCCGCCAGATTCAAAACTGCCGGCGTTACCAATTAAACTCTTGACCTGAAACGATAAGTATGAAAGAGCTTCTGAGAGGGCTTGTGGAGACTCCCGGTGTTTCCGGGGACGAATCTGAAATCAGGGAGAAGATAAGAGACGAGATCGAAGAAGAGTCCGACTCCGTCGAGGTCGACAGCTTCGGAAACCTGATAGCGAGGAAGGGGCACGGAGAGTTCACCCTGATGGTGATGGCTCATATGGATCAGATAGGTCTGACCGTGAAGAATATCACAGAGAACGGTTATCTTAGGTTTTCGAAGGTGGGAGGGGTCACGACTCAGTCCCTCATGAACCAGAGGGTGACGGTCCACGCCGACGAAGAGTGCTCGGGGGTAATTGGAATGAAGCCTCCTCATCTCATGGACAAGGAAAACAGGGAGGACCTCCCGGAGGAGGAAACGCTTTTCATCGACATAGGAGCCGAGGACGAGGAAGAAGCAGAGGAAAAGGTCTCTGTTGGCGATTTCATCACCTTTGAGAGGGAAATGGAGGAGCTTGGAAACGACTACCTGACCTCGATGGCGATGGACAACCGTGTAGGATGTGCCGTTGCCATTGAGGCGCTGAAGCGGTTTGAAGAGGACTACGAGCTCGTTGTCGTGTTTTCCGCACAGGAGGAGGTTGGTCTCAAGGGCGCCAAGACCTCGACGTTCGGGGTAGATCCTGACGCGGCGCTCGCTCTCGATGTATCCATAGCCGGGGACGTCCCCGGGGTAGAACCCCACGAGTCCACGCTAGAGATGGGAGGCGGGGTAGAGCTTACACTGGTTCAGAGCAACGGCAGAGGCCTGATAACGCCCGAAACGGTCAAGGAATGGCTGCTGGAGTCCGCGGAGTCCGGAGACCACGACTTCCAGAGAGGCGTCTGGGAAGGTGGCGCGACCGATGCCGCGGGGATAGAGCTTATCCGAGCCGGTGTTCCCACGGGTTCGGTAGGAGTTCCTCTCAGGAACATGCATTCGTCCACCGAGGTCGTCAGGGAGAGCGACATGAAGGAGGCGGTCGAGTTCCTGGAGGACGCGTTCGAAAGCGCAGAAGACCGCTTCTAGAGGTCGATGGCGTAGAGCCCGGAGTACTTCTCCCGGATGTAGTTCAGGAAGTGCTCCGCGTTCAGAGGCTCTCCCGTGGCTTGAATGATGAGATCTCCCGTCTCCAGCTGCTGACCCATGGAGTGGATGTTTTTCCTAAGCCATTCCAGCAGCGGCTCGAACTCTCCATTCTGCAGGTCTTCTTCAAGTCCATCGAGATCCTCGGACGCGGAGTCGTATATCTGAGCGGCGAGAACGCTCCCCAGAGAGTAGGTCGGGAAGTAGCCGAAGCTTCCCCATCCCCAGTGGATGTCCTGCAGGACCCCATCCGAGTCGCTCTCTACCTCCACGTCCAGCAGCTCTTCCATCTTTCTGTTCCAGAGCTCCGGGAGTTCATCGACATCGGCATCGCCGTTGACAAGCTGGCGTCCGATCTCGAAGCGCAGAACGATGTGGAGGTGGTATGAAATTTCGTCGGCCTCCGTCCTGATCCTGTTGTCGAACTCAACTTTGTTTACCGATTTCCAGGCTTCCTCGGGCGCGAGGTCGCTGAACTCCTCTGAAAAGTTCCTCAGCTCGCCCGCGAAGTACTTCCAGAACGGCCTCGATCGTCCGACATGGTTCTCCCAGAGCCGTGACTGGGACTCGTGGATTACCATCTCCCTGGGGCATCCGAGCGGTGTTCCGTACTTCTCATCGGTCACTCCCTGGGTGTAGAGGGCGTGACCTGTCTCGTGCATCGTTATGGCGATGTTTTCCAGCACGGAGTCATCGCTGAAACGGGTGGTTATCCGGGTGTCAAACTGGTTTCCGGTCGTGAACGGGTGGTCGGAGGTATCGATCCTGCCTCTCGTAAAGTCGAACCCGATCTCTCCGGCCGTCTTTCTTGCCAGCTCCATGTTCTTCTCCTCCGGGAGCGAGACGTCGAGTGCTTTACCCTCGACCTTTTTTCCTTTCTCTCTTATAGTTTCCAGCATTTCCGGGAGCTTCTCCCCGAGCTCTTCCATTACCTCCTCTACCCTGTCGAAATCCAGGTAGGGTTCGAACTCCCTGAAAAGCACCCTGTACGGTTCTTCGTCCGGATCTATCTCTTTCGCCAGCTCTCTCTTGAGCTCCACCATCTCCCGCAGATTGTCCTCGAAGATGCCGAAATCATCTTCGCTCTTTGCTTTCCGCCAGCTTTCAACGGCCTCGGAGGACTTCCCCGATATCTTCTTCTGGAGTTTCTCAGGGACTTTTCTTGCTCTTTCCTGTCGGCGTTTGACCTCTCTAAGCACTGACTTCTGACCCTGATCCAGCTCGTCTTCGTCGAGAGACTTTCTCGCCTCGAGGAGGTCGTCCGATGACATCTTACGGTGAGTGATGCCTGAAATAACTTCTGTATGCTTTTTTCTGGCCTTTATACCCTCTTCTGGCATCATCACCTCCTGATCCCATCCAAGGAACGAGCTGCTGTCCTCGAGAACGTAGATCTCCTCGATACTTTCTCTGAACTCTTCGAACTCCATGTCTATCTAGCGGTCGCTCACGTTTATACGGATTATTTTCTCGGCCACTAACTCCATCTTTCCCCGGTACATCTTCACCACGCCATCCGCCTCTACCGTCTCTCCAGGTTTAGGAGCTTTCTCTGAATCGAACTGCACCACTTTTATGGTTCCCGTGCTGTCATTTATCTTCATTGAAAGCGTCTCATTGCTTCTGAAGCTTTCCGTTACCTTCCCCTGAACGATGACGTTTTTGCCGATCCAGGAGGGTCTGATTTCCTCTACAGTAGCTTTCTCAGGTTCTATGTAGATCGAGCTCGTGTAGATGAGGGCGAGCCCCACAACACCCAGCAACAGGGATTCTCTGAAGGCGTCTCTCAAAGCTTTTTTCTCGCCAGCTCCGTGTACTCCGTTCCGTTTCCGGTGCGCTCGCTCCGGAAGATTTTCACGTTCCTTACCTCCATCTCGCCGAACAGGTGATCGGAATACTCTCTGAGGCTTTTCTGAACCTTTCTCTTCTGCTTTCTTGTGATGTTGTTAACTCTCAAGAGCGTGATATGCGGCCTGAAGTCGTGGTTTCCGCTGGGTTCTATTCCGTGATCTCCTATCTGTTCGTGGAGCTGCCTGAAACCGCTGCCTCCGGTTCCGGCCCAGAGAACTCTTATGTGGTCTTCCGAGGGAAATGAGCCGAGTGATCTTACTTCCGACCGGAAACCGTCTGTATCCACCGATTGAAGAGCCTTTTCCAGCTCCTCGAGGTCTTCGCTGGAAGCTGCCTTGAAAAACTGGAACGTCACGTGCATCATGTCTCTTTCCACGGGCCTGAATCCCAGGTCTATCCTGTTTCGAATCCTCTCGAGCTCGTCCAGGAGCTCCGGTCTGTCGACGGTTGCGGCACTGAAAAGGCGCATCTTACGGATGGTTTTTAACGTTCGACTTCTATAAATACAACTGAAACGGTGTACAGAGTATGAACAAGCCCAGAGGCAAAGAGCTTATCGGGAAAACGATAGTCTCAGAAGAACACGGAAAGAAGTACGGCGAGGTAGATGACATTTCCTTCGTGGCGGACACCGGAGAGCTGATGCATCTGCTTATTACCAGTACGACGGAGCACATCGACGAGGTCAAGCTCCAGGAGGATCGCAAGGGTCGTAACATAGTTCCTTTCTCAGCCGTGAGGTCAATAGGCGACTTCGTGATCGTTAGCGAGGACGACATTATATAGGTGGCTGCGGTGGGTCGGACCTTTGGAACACCGGAAAGTATGGAACGGTTCGTCGACAGGGTGCTTGATCCGGACTCCACGGAGTCCTACAGGCAGGGAACCTTCGAGCGGGGGCCGGCCGTAGTGAAGTTTTGTGAGGACGGGACGCGGTACATTTTAGCTGAAGAGTCTCTTGGCGGTTCTTATACTCTATGCATGGCTCTGGGGAAAGATGGAATTTCTCCCGGATATGAAAAACGAGATATTGAAAGGGGTAGCGGAGTACGTTCGACCCTCGGTGCGAGGCTGGAGGAAGCTCACTCCAGCCTTAAGGAGTATTCTGAATGCTGAACAGATCTTCTACCCGTCCACTATTCCCTCGTCCTCGATCCGGAAGACGGCCTCCGCTTCCGGCATGTAAGGCGAGTCAACCAGGCGCGCGACCCGCTTGTCCTTCTTTCCTTTCCGCAAGTAGACTCTCACGGCGGAGTTGTGAGCCACGATGTGCCCGCCGATCGCCTTCGTCGGGTCTCCGAACATCTGGTCCGGGTTCGACATGACCTGGTTCGTGACCAGAACCGCGGCGTTGTATGAGTTGGCAAGCCTCAGAAGGGTGTTCATGTGCTTGTTCAGCTTTTGCTGCCTGTCCGCGAGCTCTCCTCTTCCGACGTAGTCGGATCGGAACTGTGCTGTCAGCGAGTCGACAACTATGAGGCCGATGTCGTTCTCCTGTGCTATGTCCTGAGCCTCGTCCGCGAGGAGAATCTGGTGGTCGGAGTTGAATGCCCTCGCCACATGAATGTTTTCCAGGACTTCCTGCGGGTCCTGGCCGTTTGCTTCCGCCATCTGTTCGATTCTATCGGGGATGAACGTGTCTTCCGTGTCGATATAGATCGCGCCTTTGCCCAGGCCCCCTTCTTCCTCGGGGAGCTGGACGTTTGTCGCGAGCTGGTGGGAGAGCTGTGTCTTGGCGCTTCCGTACTCTCCGTAGACCTCGCTGATGGCCTGTGTCTCTATCCCGCCGCCGAGAATTTCGTCGAGCTCCTCGCTTCCCGTCTTGATTCGGCCCATTTCCTCCCGTCTCTCGTACTTCTCCTGACCTGTCTGGAAACCTCCGACGTCGACCTCCTGGCGCGCCGACGTAATTATCTTCTGGGCGCTGGAGTCTCCTATGTCCGCCCGTTCGGCGAGCTCCCCCGAGCTCAGGGTTGCGATTGACATCAGATCGTTCAGCCCCGAATCCTCAAGTTTCTCCGCTGTTTTGCTTCCCACTCCCTTCAGTTCCGTCAGATCAACTTCTTCTGTCATTCTGAAACCCCTCGAGTATTAGTTTATGCCTCAAGCATTTCAAGCAGTTCGTCGATTTCTTCTCTCACTTCAACCTCTCCCATCTCGTTTACTATCAGCTCGAGCGTGCCGAAGTAGTCGTTGTACCTCGCGCGACCCTCGACCTCGATCTCCTTGCCAAGAGCGTTTTCCGAAGCGTCCTCGACCTCCTTCTGGTTTCCGCCTTTTTCGACCTCCTCATCGATCTCAAGGAGGTCACGGGCCTGTTCCCTGAAGAAGACCGTCCTTATGTTGTCCGTTCCGTCGTCTATAACTGCAGAAACCGCCAGGCGGGTTTCCGGTTCCTCCACTTCCTTTCCGTTCTGAGTCATGTAGCTTCCGCTATCGTCCTTTCTCACGGTGTCTCCGGTCTCAGGGTCCACTCTGTAGAACGGGTTTGAGGTGTATACAGCTACGACCATTCCCCGGGTCCTGTATACCGCGTTTTCATCCTTTACATCCCTTATTTCGCCCTCTATGGACTCCTGGCTCCCTGCCTCGATCTCCGGCACTTCGTCGTGTTCGGCCATCTTTACCTGTGCCTCGTCGCCGAGCCTTAGTTCTGCGTTTCCCCGGTCGTCTTCAACGCTGTAGGCTCCCGCCACCTCTATGGCGTCTCCCTCCTCTACCTCTCCAGCGATCTGTGTTTGTTCGTCCCACAGGGTCAGTCTCAGGGATCCGGTGTCGTCCGCGAGGACGATGTTCTGGACTTTGCCTTCCTCGCCGTCGTCCCTTTCGAAAGTGTTCGGCTCCAGCACGCTCGTGACTCGAGCCTTTATGTTCACCTTTCTCATGTCGGGAACGACGTTCTCGACCTTGAGGTCGCTGTCAGCTTCCGAGAGCTGGGCTCCGTGCTCCTTCGCGACGAGATGAATCGCTCCCTCCTCGCTGACCATTCCGGAGAACTCCTCCATTTTTTCCTCAACCTTTTCTTCAATCTCCTCCTTCGAGAGCTCCGTTTCGTCGGCCGTTCGCTCCACGAGGTCTTCGTTTTCCATGTTCCAAGAATGTGATGAAATCCTTAAATCAGTAGATGAACTGCTGTACTATGGTCCTCAAATAGAAAAAAGCTGGAGCCGGAGAGTGCCTTCCTAGCTCAGCACTTCCTTGACATCCTCGCCGCGGACGGTTTTTCTGTCGTCTTTGCTCGCTGCGTCGATCGCCTGCTCTGCTATATCGCCGGCGTATCTTTCTAGAACCTCGCGAAGCCTGTTTGCAGCGTCCTCCGCGACTCTTTTGTCTGTCTCCGACTTGATAAGATCCTTCATCTTCGAGGTAGAGAATTCCATTGTCGTATTGAAGTTAGTATTCGGAATGTATTTAAACGAAATTGCTGGCCTTGTGTTTCGTTTGAATATTTGCATTTACCTGAAGCTCAATGGTGGCACAAGATTACTGCTGTCATTCTCTACGAATTACTGAGAACTTAATGAGGTATATAGCTCAACAATTTACATAAAGAATCTAGAGTCTGATAACTACAATGCAGAAGGATGACTCCACCGAGAAGATATTCCTTAACGAGAAACCCGCCGATCTTCTAATCAACCTGAAGGACGAGGACGAGAGGAACTATGCATCCGCGCTCTCGAAGGATGCTGACGTAACCTATTCTCACACGGTAAAATGTCTACAGAGGATGGAGCAGCACGGTCTGGTGGAGTTCCACAGGAACGGGAGGAAGAAGGAGATTGAACTCACGACCCAGGGGGATGAGATCGCCGAGACCCTGTTCGAGCTGGTGATGGCCATAACCGGGGAGCCTGAGGAGGACGAAGACGATTCCGTCATAGAGAGCGAGTCCTGGAGCTGAGGACGGCCTTCCGATTAAATATTTTTTACTTTTTGATAACAAATATGTCTTCCACGTACGGTAGCTACAGTAGTCATCATACAACAGGAGAGGTAAGGTACCTGAAGGACGATCACGTCCCGGAATGTGTGATCGGATCGGTCATGGTGGACGAAATGGATGGTGTTAGATCGCATCCGGTTTTCTACGATCCAGAGGACCAGAGAGTGGTATCTGTGCCGGTATACCCAGATTCTGATTCGTGCGAACTCCGGGATATTGGACCAGAAAACGTTGATCAGGACTCTCTGATGGATGCGTACGCTGCGAAGGTTGCTATAGCTGACTCTGATCCTAACTCCAGCAACATCATCGTCAGCGAGTGCGGGGAGGCTGCGCCCATAGATTTTGGGATATGTACGTCTATAGAGCACGCGTACGACTACGCGGCGAGAAGGTTATGTCGCGACTGGTCCGATATTATGGTTTCGGATGAGAAATATCTGGTTGAGTGCGGCAGCAAACGCGATCTGCTCGAGGAGCTGGGAACGAGGGCGGTTGAAAAAGCAGAGTCGGTGGACCTTGATTCTGTCATACAGCGTGTCGCCAACCGTCCTTCCCTGGATAATGGCGGCGAAGCTGCCGATATACTGGGTATAAGGTGTGATGAAGTTAAGAGGGCTGCATCCGGAGATTGCAAGTTTGAGGAGCTTGCTGAGGGCCTTCTAGAAGATGGTATTCTGGCGCGAGGAACTTCTGATCGAGCTATGGGGTTATGAACCGGGCGCAATTAAGTATTCCTGGTAAGGTTTCCAGCATCTCTTTCAGGAGTCAGACACGCCAATTGTTCTCTCCCTGTTTCTGGCTTCCGTCTATGTCTCACTTCAAGGACGGTTCCGGAACTGTCCTACCCAAATGTCTCCTTATTTGGTTCAACCCTCACGCAGAACCTGATGACAAGTTGCTCTCATCGATCTCCTTTTTCAATTCGTCCCTATTGGTAACCGATACTTCTCTCAGGATCGTCTCATCCTCCGGTATATCTTCCTTTGACTTCCTGTAGTTGATCTCATAGTCGCTCCATCTCTGGCTGGTTACCTTCTCTGTTGCGGTCATGTACCTTCCGTCGCCCCTCACTGGCTCCAGCTCGATGGCTCCACTCCTATCAATACACTCCTCGCACCAACGGGCTTCTTTTGTCTCGATCTCGATGTCGTGTACATCTGGTTTCCGGTCCCCGCACCGATGACAGATATATGTCATAGGCAGGTTTTCCAGTGAAGAAATTTCAGTTTGTGGTTATGCGCGGTTTTGTGCTCACATCTTCAGGGAACTGGGATGTTCTGATAAGTCGAACATACAATCCTTTTAACAATCTTTTGTGTGTACTAGTTGATTAAGACTTTCTTGCCTGCGTCTCTTGGCCTGTTTGCAACGCTCCTTTTCAGCTCATTGGTATGAATAACTTCTTATGAGGATAGACAAGATTCATTATGACGGCAGTAAGTTCATTTTAAGCGGCAACGCTGCTCTCTACTCCGAGCTGACGGATATATTCGACAGCGTCGGTCTGGGGTTTCTGTCACAGACGCAGGGGGTGCGGACGCAAATATCCTTTACACCGAGAACAACCGCGATATAGTCCTCCGTGTTATCCACGATCATCTGGACATAGAAGACTGAGGCAGGTCGAGGTTTGAAATGGGTGTTCGAAACAGATGAACACTCTTCTGCTTTCTCGCTATTTCTCAGACCTGACTCTACAGTATCTTATAACAAAGGAGCTTTAGACAGATTTGGCGGGTATGTGTTTCCTGGATGCTTCCTGGCGCTTTACCATGGGGTCGCGAGCAAGATCTTCGCTATAATAAAGAAGGCTTGGCTTCGGCCTGTGAGATAGCGACCTCGAAAAACTCTTTTTATATAAAGCTTCTTTATTATGGTGCTCTTGGGAGTCTATGCTGAGTGTTCGTTGGTACCGAACATCCGTCTTTCTGGTCTGGACACAAAATTATAACATCTGTACTGGCGAGTGCTTCTATGACGGAGGATTTGAAGCAGGAGTTCCGCGAGAAGGTCCTCGAGAACGGAGAGTTACGGAAATCGGTACTGTACCCGCCTTTCCCCGAAAGAAGCGTATGGAAAGCAGCTGTCGAAGGTCTGAAAAACACGAATCAAGACCTGAAGTTAATTGCCTACGAGGACGTTCAGTGGATTGAAGACTACGAGAAGCGCCTGGAAGAGAAGTATGAGGGCGGAGCGGTCGAAATTTCTCCTGATCAGGTCCTACAGGCTGCCTATGATCTGAACGAGTGTCACTTTACGACTGAAGATATGAGAATATCTGTGACGTTTGACCATGATAGGCGTGTGGTTATGAGAGGGACGGAAGAGTCGCTGGAGTGTATTCTCGATCCGGTTAAAAGAATAAGCTGTGTTGAGAGGTACTTTAAGCCCTTTTCGAACAGAGAAGGCCTCGAGAGCGATATCGAGTATCAGGGGGAGATGCTAGAAAACGTAGTTGAGGAGAGAGCTGAAGCAAGTGATAAATGGATTTCCGAGAAGCTTGTCCGTCCTGAGATGGTCGAAGATTACTGGAGCCAACTAGACTCTCTTATGAAAGTCTTCCAGAGCTACAACTCTGTTTATGCGGTTCAGACGCATCCTGGATTTTCTTTAAGAGTTTCTCCTTCGCATATAAAGCACAGCTACCCCACACAGCGTTACGTTGTCCCGGAAGGCGTCTCCTGGGCGGCCAGAATACATTTTAACAGGGAGATGGCCATAAAGGGTGAGAGGGCAACTGTCCGAGATGTAATAGAAAAAGCCGGTCTACAGGAGCTTTAACGGGGCATTTACCGGCTTTCTGTATGTTTTTGGAAGAGGGTGTTCGCTTTATCTCAACACTCTTATCTGTACATTTAACTTCAAACTAACAACAGTACGATTATAAAGACTTTGTATGTTCGTTGGTTTTGAACACTATGGTGTTCGCCTGGCTTGAACATTCTCTGGTTCCGTGTGAGTTTCAGAGATGCATAAACCGGCGATCTATAAGCGATCGCTCCGCAGGTGTCTACATGAGTTTCGAGGAAGCGGCCAGGATCGCTGACATGGTGTTTGGGCACGCGGTCTCGCTGGATCCTGTAGGCATGACTGAGACGGAGCTGGCGCATAAAATCGATGAGAGGATGAGCGAGCTCGGTGCAGAGGGAAACGCTTTCGACACCATAGTCGCGGTTGGTGAAAACTCGGCGGAGATACATCACGAGCCGGAGTCAGTCGAAATTGTGAGAGGCGAGCCTGTTGTCATCGACCTCGGTGCGGTACATGAAAACGTATGCAGCGACATGACTCGCACCGTCGTGTTCGGCAAACCATCAGATAAGTTTCTGACGATAAAGGATATCGTTCGGGAGGCTCAGGAGCAGGCGATCTCCTGCCTCGAGGCCGGGGTAACCGGCGGAGAACTGGACGAAGTCGCGAGATCAGTGATCGATGAAGCGGGCTATGGCGACGAATTCGACCACTCGCTTGGCCACGGCGTCGGCGAAGAAGTCCACGAAAGCCCGAAGATCGGGCCTGACAGCGAAGACGTAGTATCTGAAGGCGATGTCGTGACCATCGAACCCGGAATCTACATCGACGGAGAGTTCGGCGTGAGGATCGAAGACCTTTTTCGGGTGACTGATGAGGGTGCCGAGAAACTCAGCGAGGCCAGGCTTCGTACAGATGACTAGTTAAAAGAGAAAGATTCCAAGTAGAATACGTGGTAGTGGAAAACATCGCAGCGGCCCTGATCCTGACGGGTCTCCTGTCCGGAGTAGGAGCCTTCTTCCTGTTCGTGAAGGAGGAGGCGCTGGAGGACTACCTTCCGTACATGGTTTCGCTCTCGGTCGGCACCATATTCGGAGGCGTGTTCATCCACCTCGTGTTCAAGCTAGCGAACAAGTACAGCTACGGCCGATCAACAGGGCTGATGATACTCGGTGGAATTATCGGCTCGTTCCTCCTTGAGAAGTTGGTGCACTGGCACTGCCACAACCGTGACCACCACGTCGAGGCGTTCTCCTACGTTCTCGTGTCCGGTGACGCGGTCCACAACGTGCTTGACGGGATACTGATAGCGTCGAGTTTCCTGGCCTCGCCGTCGACGGGAATCGCTTCGACCGTCGCGGTGGTCATGCATAAGGTCCCGAAGGAGATCGGCGACTTCGGTGTGCTGGTGACGAGCGGGTTCTCCCGCCTCAGAGCGCTGGCATTCAACGTGGCGATCAGCGGTTTCATGTTCCTTGGGGCCGCGATCGTCCTCGCGGCTTCGTCAGCTACAGGCGGAGGAGTGGTGCCTGTTCTTCTCCCTCTGGTGGTCGGCAACTTCGTCTACATAGCCGGGAGCGACCTGATGCCCCAGATGAAGGACGTTGAATCGGACTGGGTCAAGCACGTCCTCGTATTCTCTGCTGGCGTGGGATTGATGTACGCTGTACCCGCGATAAAACGTCTTGCGGCGTCAATAATCTGAGACAGAAACAAATATTACGCTGGTCATGGATATGTCCTTATGGAGATAGAGAGCGTAGAAAAGCTGACAGTCAAGAGGCAGCTGAAGGACTACGTGAGAGAGCACGTTCTGAGGTGGTTCCCTCACGTCAGGTACGTGACCTACGTTAGAGTGGAGATGGAGGATGGAACCGTCGGTTATGGGGAGGAGCTACCGTTTCAGACCTGGCAGAACACGCGCCAGCAGATGATATCGCTTGTCGAAGGCAAGAACCCGGTCGAGTTCATGAACAGGGACATCGGAGCCGGTCTGAGAATGGCGATACTCGACGCAATGGGCAAAAAGACCGGGTCGCCAATCCACAGACTTCTCGGAACTCAGAAGAGAGAAGAGGTCGACATGGCATGGTGGCTGCCGGACATGGACCTGGAGTCTTACAGGGAAGGGATAGAGAACGGTGTAGAAAATGGATATTCGACGGTGAAGATCAAGGCCCGGCCGTGGCGGGATTTATCGAAGATTGTATTGGAACTGGACAGCGAGTTCGGAGATAGTGTAGACCTCTACATGGACTTCAATGACAACATAAGGAACGTTTCAAGGGCTCGTGAGGTGCTGGAGGAGATCGACGACCGGGATATCGTCTCCGGCATAGAGTCTCCAATGCCTGCAAGAAACCTCGAGGCTTATGAGAAGCTGAGCGAAAGCCTCAGCTCCGATCTCGAGGTTCACTACGGCAGATCCTCGGCTCATCCCCTCCCGCATCCGGGCGAGGAGGTCTTTGAGAAGATGTTCAACGTGTACGTGACAGGCGGGAGCCTGCAGGAAATGGTCAGGGAAGACGCTGTCCTGGAAGCAGCCGGCAAGGACATGTTCCTCCAGCTCAGGGGCGCGGAGACCTCCGCCACCTATGCTGCGCACATTGCCGCAGTACTGAAACAGGCAAAAAGAGGGGTTAACGTAAGACATGACCTCTACGCTGGCTCTCCGGTAGAAGGAGGGCTGAAGCCTGTTCGTGGAGCAGCTCGTGTTCCGGAGAAGCCGGGACTCGGGGTAGAGATTGACTGGACCGGCCTGAAATCGAGAGAAACAGTCGAGCTGGAGTCTCTGAACCCTAACGTCGACTGCAGAATACATTACAGCGCTGACAGGGCGGCGGAGATGACGTTCTCTTCAACGGTAGAGATGGAGGAGGCGGCTCGCAGGGGCGAGCTACCTCTTTTCGCCGAAGGGGCGACAATAGAGACCGAGTTCCTGGACTAGCCTAGTATCTCTACCTCGTATCCTTCCGGATCCCTGACGAACGCGTAGTTCCCAGGACATTCTTTGGGCGGTCTGTAGTCCTCTCCGCCTGCTTCGACGGCTCTGTCGTAGGCTTTTTGGAGCGACCGGTCTTCGTCCGTCCTGATGGCAACGTGGCCGAATCCTTCTCCTTTCTCGTACCTGTCGTCCTCGCCGTGGTTGTACGTCAGTTCGATCTCGGCTTCCTGTCCGGGAATTTTCAGGAAGTAGAGCGTAAAGGTGTCCATTTCCTTCTTCGTTCTGAGCTCAAAACCAAATGCATTTTTGTAGAAATCGATTACTTTCTCGGGATCCGATACCCGCAGCATGGTGTGGGCGAACTTCATACCCTGATGTTTGGAAGCGAATTTATTATTCCCGGTGACGGAGACTTGAACTAGTTCTCTAACTCGGACTCTAGATATTTGAATTCTTGTTTGAGAGCTTCCAAAAGTTCTATTCCTTCATCTTCCATAGTTTTTAACGCCGAGATTATTCTTTCTCTATATTCTACTGACAAGGCTGATATTACAACAACCAAGATGACCGTGGACACCAGAAGAACTGTATTACCGCTTGATAATGACCCTCCTGCTATAGTTAGTGCCAGTATACCTGGTAACCTACCAAGAGATGATATCGCTATAAGTCTCCGTCTGTTTAGTTCAGTCAAACCTCCTATGAAGCATAGGGCGTCGTCTGGAAAACCTGGCAGCACGAAGAATACAGTGTAGGTTGTGAATCCGTGACCTTCTGTAAAATCATCGAATCTCTCCATCGTTTCATCTTTTACAAACCTCTCGACTAGAGGCCTTCCGTAAACCCTGGAGGCAGTAATAGATATATAGCTGCCTATGGTGCCGCCTATAAATGCGTAGAGAGTCCCTTCCAGAATACCATAGGCGTATGAAGCTGCAACAGGTGCTACCGGAGGAATCGGAGCCAGTATTACTTGAGCGGTCTGTATAGCTATAAGCAAAATTGGTCCAAAGATTCCTGCTTTTTTGACAACCTCACTGATACTTTCAGGAGTAATATATTCTTGGATTATCGGAAGTATACTATCATAGCTTATTAAAGCGAGTATACCTAGGGAAATCAAAAATACAGCGATTTCTCTCTTTTCTCTCTTAGACTCCAGTATCTCCATTCGGTACACACATGGCCATAGACTTGGGTTCATTATATTTTTTTGGAATAGGATTATGACAATTTGTTGAATTTTTTCTAATGTGCACATACTGAAGCAGGACGAAAAAGAGCTTCATATCTTCGAGGTATCAGAGGCTTCAAACTTAAAGCATGAAGAGTTCGAAAAGGTATTTATACAGACGGATAGGGCTTTAGTAGAGCCTATGGAAAGCGAATGGGGTTCTCGTAACCTCCTTGAATCTTTTTCTGAAGGCTATGGGCCTGTCATAATTCTGAGAACCCTTGCCCTTTCTTCAACATCCAGAGAACCTGAATCACATTTCAATAATGTACTTGGCAGGGTTCCTAGTTACAAAGTGGATTTGGAGTTTTCTAAATATATCTCTGAGGTATTTGACCGACTCGGCCTGATCTCCCGCATCAAGTTGCTCTATAGAATTATGTTAAAAACATATAGAGGCGAAATGGATGTGAAAGCATGGGAAAAGATCGATTCCGAGATCAAGAAAATAGATAAAGATGCATGGGCCGATCTCACGGAACTCAGGACAAATAAAACTGCCTTCGAGGTCGCAACCACGAGATTCGAGTCAGCATGTCTAATCGTTAGGGATCGCATGTCGGAGAAAGTAAAAGAGAAACTGTTTTCTGAGCCTGAAAGGCCGGCTTTTGACTCAAATGGCTACAAACTGAAGATACTGAGGTATGCTATTCCTTTAACGATAGCTATTGGTCTGCTACTGGCGATATGGAAGATCGGGGTGGCTGAAGGTTTGAAATTGACAGGATCCTGGTTCCTATTTAACGGCATCTCCACGGCTTTCGCGTCTCTAGTTGCAGGTGCGTCTCTAGTGACTGCGGTTGCGGTATTTTTTCTCGCTCCCATAGTATCGCTGGATCCTTTCCTTGGAGCGGGTATAATTGCGGTCTATATCCAGGCGCGTCTCGATCCTCCAAAAGTATCTGATGTTGAAAATATCCATGAGTTGGGACTGAAGGACCTCAGGAGTAACAGGGTAGGCCGGCTTCCTCTGATCTACCTTTTCGTGAATATTGTTAACCCTGTAGCAACCTTGAGTTTCATCGGCTTGAAGGCTGCTGGTTTGATATAGAAGGTGGTTTCATCAACCTATAAAGTCCTTGACGCTTTCGAAGAAAGACTTGTCGTTCTTACCTCTCTGGCGTAGCTGGTTCAGGACTTCTTCTTGATCGGATGTCAAACTCTCTGGTATATGGACATCCACCTTCACGTAGAAGTC
>JBDGRC010000122.1:0-7235 GCA_042218495.1 Candidatus Nanohaloarchaea archaeon
GTCTGAGATGTTATCAGACCTGTAGGTTGTCAAAGTCTCCGTAGGTGCTGTCGTCTTCAGCCATCAGGTCCGTAACTCCTTCGTCAATATCTAAGTCGTATCTGTCGACTTCTGCGTGGTACTGGCTGACTGCTCCGAGTTCAAGGATGAACTCCTTGACCTCTTCTGCCTGTTGTTCGGAGACATAGTCCTCCTGTAGAAGGTTGTGAAGCCTGTTTCTGATTTTGGGTGAAAGTGTTTCGAGTAGTTCGTCTTCTGTGTGTTGCGTGGTTGTTTGCATTTGAAGGTCACCTGTGTTGGTGACCCTCCGGGCTGGTTGTCGCCAACCAGACTTTCAGAGGACTGGTGTCCTCCTTAACTTTCACCATCCGCCTCTCTTCCCCACAAAGAGACGAGCAGGATGTCCCACATATTGCCGGGAGGGTATGGTGTGGAAAACCCGATTTCGAGAAACCGCTTGTTGTGGGCTCTCGAAGTAGGTTTTCACAAAGCCCCGCCCGAGATTGCGGAGCCCGAGATACGGATTACTGTATTTTCCTGGTATGGAAACCGGGGGATTATATAACAATAGATTGGGTAAAAACATTAATATGAGTTACCGTATTCAAGAAGACAACTCCGGAAGGAAAAACGTCACCCTGCCTGCCTCGATCTGTGACGGATTTGGATGGGGAAAAGGAACGGAATTAACCTTTGAAATCACTGGAGAGAAAGAATTGAAGATCGAGGAAGTGGATGAGTAATGGATTTATGGCCAGTAGTATCGGGGAATGTAGGTCTTGTGGTCGGTTTAGTAATAGGTGTAGCGGTGGTAGTCGGCTATACACTAAAACAGTTTCTCAGTTCTTCAGGAGAAAGAGGTAGAGCTTAAGACTTAATACCTTTCTTTACAGCTTCTTTCTTTTCATCATCCAAATCATATTTGTCTATAATCTTATTTAGTTCTTCTTCATCTATATGGCCTTCAGACCTGTTCTCTTTGATTTCTTTCTTTATCTCCTCAACTTCATCTTTGTCCATAACGGCCTCTACAACAGGATGAATCTCTATTGAATCTGATTCCGCTTTTAAGTTCTCAGTTCTTTCTAAAGTATTCATTGCAGCCCAAATACAATGACTTCCTGGTTCCGCACCGTAATCATAACGCGTAAATGAATCTGTTAAGTAAACTGTTTTGAATAGTTCCTTGAGCCAATCCTCTAATATCCAATACTTCTTCTTATTCTCTTTTTTATCGTAAACTAGCTGTTCGCCCACCTGCCATTGTAATCCATTCCTAAATTCGTGAATGAATACCCATTCCAATGTCGGTTTTTTCCATACTGTTAAATCGTCCTTAATCGCTTCTTCAATAAAAGTAGAAATGAAATCTTCGGCCTCTTTAGGAATATCTGTAAAATACTTTTCTGGATTACAGTTCATTTCTTCCTTAATAAAGAAGCTATATTCATTTTGTTCAGCTCTATTTTTCCATAACTGTTTCCAGAAATAGAGTAATATGCCATCAACTATTTGATAGGGTTGTTTCCTTCCTTCTTTGTCTAGCCGATTTACGGCACCCAGATTCTCAAGGATGGACAGATAATTTACGACCGAAGCAGGGCTAGAATTAACTTTATCAGCTATTTCTGTAGGACCCAGTTCTCCTTCTTTGTATAACTGTCTTAATATCTTGAAGGCCATTTTAGAGTTTTTGATATCTTCAAGCTGCTGATTCATACAAGCAATAACGAACGAGAATGTTATAAATGTTAATGTTAATATTATAGAAGGTTTTTTTTGTGAAAGGTTTAAAAGAATAAACATTCATATTATTTACTATAAAAGAAGTGAATCAACAACACGGCAGGCCGGAATTGAAAGTATACGAGGCCTTTGATGGCGAACCAAGAACTGTCTCTGAAATCCGAGAAGAAACTGGCATGCATTTAGATACCGTCAAATCGTGTTTGGAGTCTCTTATCGAACTAGGGAAGATAGAAAGAATACAGAATAGTAATGGAACCGTTTCACTCTACAGAATCTTAGACTCTGAGGTGGATGCCTAAAGATGGATCTCAACGAAGCGCTGGAAAAGATTCTGACGGCTGATGAGTCGGCTATCAATGAACTTCCGGATTCTCCTGGAAAATCAGAGATCAAAAAGTTACGGAGAGAAGCTGAGATAGCTTAAAATCAACTACATTACTATGACTAAGGATGTGTGTACGGCTCCTGGTTCCCCAGGAGCCAATGACGGTTTAGAATCGGAACTAAATAAATCCCCCCGCGAGTTTAGTCTTCGGGGGTCAGCAAAAACCACGTTAAACTATCTTTCAAGGCTTCTTTACGGTGTTGAAGATCCAGAACTAAGGGAGGCGATACTGCTTACTCGCCGTATGTTTTGATGGGGGAGGTGAGCAACCAGTGCTAACCAGTAAAATTGAACTAAGAGTGCTGGGACATACCCCCTCCTTGGCACGGCATCGATACCGGGTAAACCCTGACTGGGGAGAAGACGGGGAAAGACGTTTCTATCCGACCCCGGATGGTCTTCTTCCCGTCAGCTTACCGGTTTCCTGGAGCGGCGATAAGTATAAGGCATATCTAAAAAGAGATGATTCTCGGCCGTATTATTCTTTTGCCGTATCAAGTTCCTACGAAGCCACTCCTGCCGTGCCTCTGGATTCTGAAGAATTAATTGACCTGGAAAAAGAAGGTGATTTATCATCGCAGTGAATTTTCTGAAGGGCGATGATAGGGAGAATCATGCCTCCCGATCCAACTTTCTCAGACAGAAAGACAGTACGACCAAATGGCTGCTCTCTACGGTGAAGACGGTGTACCGTGACAGCGATTTAGATGAGCAGGATATTCAGGAAGCGGTGAAGGTCGCCGTTGAAGAGGCGAAGGCGGAGGCAGATAAACAGTGATTGAGTCAGATTCAGGCGGTGTCTTGGTCCCTGAAGACATGGGTCCAGCAAAACAGTGGCTTTCCCACCGTGAGTGGTTGATAGCGCGGATAAAATGGAATCAGCGGTATATAGAGGATCTCCAATACATGAAAAAGGAGGAATCACAGCAGGATGACGGGTTAAGCAACGGGCGGAGGCGATGGCTGAACCGAGAAATGGAGGATGCACGGCAGAAAATCATGGAGCTTGACCAAGAACTCCAAAACCTGGAATAAATCGATACTACCGCTATGAAAAACGCTGCCAACGAAAACGGGAAAAACAGAATCACTTTAGAAAACCGCTACAAAGTCAATCTCCTAGTTGAAAAAATCGAGTTACTAGGGAAAACATGGGCAAATCCAGTATTCGAACTTTACCATACAGGAAGAAAAACGCCTAGTGAAACACAGAAACACTTAATACCTGGTAGATGGAAACAAACAACTCAAGATGACGGCGCACCCATTCTTTGCTCACAGCTAGACGACACATTCACAGAAAGACAGGCCAGGCTTATAGAAGACTTCTACACCCGTAAAGATCCACAAGTAGAGAAAGTTGAGGTTTCACCGGCGCAGATACGGAAAGACGGGATAGGAAACAGAGCTATCCCGTATGGAGGATTAATGAAAAACTTTCAACTTGAAGCACCTATCTTCGACACTTTAGATATTGAAGTGAACGCAAAAACCGATCTCAGAGCTTCTCCAAGTTTCGAGGAAGACGATTATCAGAGAACCGGTTTCACAGTCGGTGATGGCCCTGGAATACACGTTATCAAAGAGAGGTGGAGAAACAAATGACCGATAACTACGACCAGAGACCTCGGGAGCGGGAAACTGGTTCGGTGGACCCGGACCATCCCGCCTACCGATTCATGGAGAAACTGGTGGAGCTCTCAGAAGAAAACTTGGACGAACAGGCTTACAACTACTTTAAAGAGAAACGCGGATTATCCAAAGAAACAGTTGAAAACGCCCGGCTCGGATACTTCGAAGAAGGCTTACAGGAAGAACTGGAAAAGATAGTTGATAGAGAAGAACTCTACGAAACAGGTTGGTACTACTTCAAATGCCCGATTTCCGACTGCCGAGAATGGTTCAAAGAATACGAAAACCTGGAAAACCATGCAGAAGAAGAACACCAATTAAGTAACGAGGAGAAGTTGAAGGAATCAGTTTTCTCGATTCTCCCGGAGAAAGGCTACTCTATACCTTACATCGAAGAAGGCAATGTAAAATACGGGAATATCAGGAAGAAACCCGAGATAGTTGGAGAAGACGATAACAAGTATGCACGGCCTCACCACAGATTCAAAGACGCCGCCAAGGTTTTCCAGAAAAGTATCTACACTATTACAGGGAACGACACCGACACCTTGGCGATGTTAGAGGGAGAGTTTGATGCATTAGCCGCTTCTGAAGAAGGATATGATGCTGTAGCAACAAACGGAATCGCATTACCGGAAACTGCTAAAGAACAGTTAGTTGAACTTGGTTGGGATTACCGTAACCCAGTTTATGTTGCGGATAAGGATATGCCTGGAATCCCGCAGCTCGCCTACATCGCCGGGGAACTACGGGAAAAAGGTTTAGAGATCCAGGGCATGGTGGCTGAAGGCGAGGACCTCAGCGACCAACTGGCGAACGGACAGGAAATCGTTATAGAGGGAAAGGAACCGCACCAGGTAATCCTAGACCATTACGAATACTTGATGGAGCATGAAAGAGAACTGAAAAGAACCTACACAAACATCCCGGCAGAAGACGCCAAAGAAGTATTCTACCTGTCCTTGAAAGGCATGAAGAAAAGTGACTGGGAAGGCAAAGTAAACGATTTGAAGGATAAAATCGGTGAGGTAGAAGGTAACGCGCCGACTGTCAGCACTCTTAGAGAAGAATGTGAAGATTATCTGGACAGTCTTACGGAGGATACAGAGGATACGGAGAATACGGAGCAAGGTTCACATAATGCTCAAGTCTCAGGAGACACGTTCAACCTCGATGAAATAGAAAACCAGAAACTACCGGAGGAAAGAAGACTTACAGGGATAGTAAACGACACCTTTTTCCTAACCACCTGGTTCTACCACCGCAACCAATACCGCCGTGTCGTACTGACCAGCAACGGCGAAGTCAAACAAGTAAAGAATAAAGCAGAAGAAATCAAAAGCAAAGAAGGCAGCGAATACTGGGAATCACTACCTCCGAAAAAGAAAGACAGTCTAGATTATGATTACGTGGAAATCGGAGGAGACGAAGCCCGATTTAAACATAAGATTCCGGAGAAACCGTCCAGCAACTTGAGATATCCGACAAACAGCATTGTCAAATATTTCAGGAATCCTGAAAAACTACCTGAAAAGGAAGAACTATTTGACAATGTTAAAGACGTTATCAAGGATTATTGGGATCACTACCATGATGAATGGTTTGACGTGGCAACCGCCTTCATATTCCACAGCTACCTTATCTCCGGAATAGCATACACGATCTACCTTTACCTACATGGAGAGCCAGATACCGGAAAAACCACTTTGCAGAAAGCAATGAACTGGTTGAATTATTCCGGATACTACGGAGGGAAAGCTACCGCAGCTACCACGGCTCGATTCGCGCATAGCTACCAGGCAACTATCCACCTAGCTGAGAAAGATAAGGAGTCGAAAGACAGGCAACAGGAAATCTCGGGTATGATGAATGAAGGGCAGCGGAAAGGCGGGGTATACCCTATTTCCTCTACTGATTACAAGGATTTAGCAGATCAAATCCAAGAAATCTATGTTTTCAATCCGAAGACATTCAGTGCAAATAGTGTGTATGGATGGGCTGAAAGCTTCAAGTCGCGTTGTTTGTTTATGCAGTGCGTCAGAAAAGCTGATAGAGATTTGAAGAACCCTGACCACATTGAAAGAGATAGAAAGGAGGAGATGCAGGATATCCGGAATCAGATAGCGGCGTACTGTCTTTTCAACTGGGAGGATATTATAGAAAGCCGTGACCGTGTTTCCGATGAACTGGATGTCTCCGGCCGGCAGAATGACAAGTTAGCTTTATTCCGTGGTATAGTCCAGCATTTCAAAGGAGAAGACCGCGGTAAAGAGGTTATGAACCGGATTGTGGAGGAAGAAGATATATCCGGTTTCTCGGAGATAGGTAAAACTCCGAAAGAGGTTATAGAGAAAGTGTTAAACGAATTTAATGAATCCGGTTCTGAAACCGTTGAAATCAAGTTCAAGGATATAAGAGATTACGTGAATGGCGATAGGTCGGAGGAGCATGAGATATCAAGTCAGACGGTTGGTAAGCATCTCCGGAATTTCTCTTTGCTCCGGGATGAATCGCAGAAAAGTAAAACCGGGGATAACGGGTTAACTCAGTTTGAAATTGACAGGGATACTTTTGTGGATTCTCTGGAAAGGTTTGATTTGAACGGGTTTAAGGATCGTCTAGTTGATGGTTCAGAAGAGGAAGATGAAGAGACACCCTCTTCTGATACAGAAGATAAAGATGAAAGTAGCTCCGTATCCTCCGTAAGCTCCGTATCCTCTGTAAATAAACTGGAAAATGAGATACTGGATAGGGTTGAGCGGTGGCAGAATGGAGGCAAACCCGAACACTGTAATGAAAGCGGAGCTGTGATTGTTACTGATGTAGAAGAATTTTTCGTTGAGACTTACGGCGAGGAAGTTGAGAAGTTTTTCGAGGATCAAAGCGATAAGAAGCCTAGGAACCGGATAGGTATAGCTGGTTTACTGAATGAAGGCGAGTTATACGAGCCTCAGCCTGGTACTGTGAAGGCTCTCTAACTTTTTCCTGACTATTTGACCGGGGGGTTTGTTATACCGAGTAACCCGCATGGGTTAAGTAGTATGGAAGATTCCCCCTCAACTCAAGAATCAAATAATAGTCCGGCCACCGAGAATCTGGGGAAGGGCGAGGGTAAACAAGGAGAAGACTCCAAGAAACACGATCCGGATTGGATAGCCCGGAAAATCGGTAATAGAACAACCCGAAAAATCCTGGCCCAACTTAGAAATCAGGACTATGTTTACAGCATTGCCAAAGACCTGGGAATAAGTAAGTCTAAAGTCTACTACCATCTCTACAAAATCCAGGAATACGATCTCGTGGAGGAAACCGGTGAAGAGGATCGGAGGAAGTTTTACCGGTTGAATTCCCTCGGCGAGTCAGTTTTGGAGAGGTGTAACATCCCGGATGAATGATTCTCGGTATTGTATTTGTTTTTTCCTCCCCCGATTTTCCAAGGCGGGAGGCCCAGGGTTTTACCAGGGAGGGA
>JBDGRC010000123.1:0-12136 GCA_042218495.1 Candidatus Nanohaloarchaea archaeon
GACATGAAAACGCAAGACAGGGGAAGGCCCAGGGTTCAAATCCCTGCGGGTCCACACCTACTCACTCAAGCATTTCCCGTAACTTTTATTTTGGGCTTCTGAACTCAAACTCCAACACGAATGAAAGCCCAAACAACTGAAAAAATGCCTTTTGAAGCTCTAAAGCAGACACATCAGAAACTATTCTCAAACCCTGAATTATCGGAACATAATAAAGAGGTCTTGAATACTTTCTTCCGGAAGCAGAGAAGCAGAAGCGGAGCAGGAGACGCAACACTCAGCGACTATGCCAGCCGGTTCAATACTCTCGCTCCTCACATAGACTTCAAGTTAGACCAGCCGGAAAAAGAGGATTTAGAGAAAATAATAGCCAAATTCAACAGGGACGATATAACCAAGGACAACGGAGAGCCTTACAGCGACCACAGCAAGGCAAAATACTGGAAAACTCTATCGGTCTTCTACAACTCATTCATCAAAGAAGAGGGCAAAGGTTACCGGGAAGAAGTAGAAGGACCGGAGCTATTGGAAGACCTAGAGCTTAGAATCGACCCGGTAGTAAAGGTAAACCCTGATACTAAGCCGTTGCCTAGAGAGGTCCGGAAAGTAGCAGAAGAGGCAAACAGCCTAAGGGACCAAGCTCTCATACTGTTCGGGTGGTCTACAGGATGCCGGATAGGAGAAATAGCAGTAACCCAATACGACAAGGAACCAATTCGATGGAAACACATCAAGTTCAAAGACGACTATATGGAAGTCAAAATATCCGAGCAAGGAAAGAATTCTCGTGGAAAAACCGGAGAAAGAACCATACCGGTCAGAATAGGAATGCCGGTAATGAAAGAACTATACGAAAGCGAGAATCCAAGCCTAGAAGACCCGGTATTCAGGAAACTAGATGCTACCTTTCTATGCCCTAAATGTAGCGAGAAATTAAATCAAGTGACTAATGCCAGCTATGAGAAAAGACGGTATAACTGCCCTGAATGTGGTTGGAAAGGCAAGACTGATGAGGTAGATAAGGTGAACGAACCGCTTACCGATGATGCGGTAAGGAGAGTGATAAGCAAGAATTTCAGCAAGGCAGAGATAGATAGAGAAATAGATAAGAACCCTCACAGCTTTTTCAGGAAGTCGAGAGCTTTACACAAGGCGGCGATAGGATGGACCGAATACCAGCTACGCGGTTTCTTTGGATGGAGCGAGAACTCGGATGCTCCGAAACACTATATTACCATAGTTAAGCAGGGACTTCTATCCGCTATGAAGAAAGAGTTCGATGAAGCCAGCATAGACGAAGACTTGGGCTTCAATGAAGACCGGGTATTGAAACCTGCGAAGTGCCCGGACTGTCAGGAACTCAACAGCAGTCTAAACGATTACTGTCGGAGATGCGAGAAAGAGATAGATTTGGAGCTATTAGAGCATAATAAGTCGGAAGCAGAAATAGAAGCCGAGGAAATGAAGAGAACTTTAGTGGATATAGCTGAGGAACTAGGGCTAGAACCGGATAAATTTGATGAATTAGTTAAAAGCAATATGGGGCAAGATTATTGATTAAAAATTAGTTGGTAAAGGCGTTCATAATGGCAGATATTGAGGATTGCACCATAGAGCTATTCGATTCATCGGTTTTTGTTGAAGCCATTGCTGATACCTCAGGGAAGAAGGATGATGCTAAAGAGGCTATTAATGATGTCAAAACTGCCGAAAATAGAATACCTATTGCTCATGAATTGATTATTGGAGAAGTAAGAGAATTCATAACTTCGGAAGATTCTTTTGAGGATGAAGTTTCAAGAGAGCTAGCTGAAAGGGATTTTCAGAGGCTATTAGAAGGTTTCAGATTTATCGAGATAGACTTGGAAGATTTCATAGACGGGCTGGAATATATTTCTGAGGAGAAAACTAGAATTGCGAGCGAGTTCAATGATTCTCTTATAGTCGGTATAGCTCTTTCAAAGGATGCTATCGATAAAATACATACTACTGATGATTGGAGCCTTAGAGATAGAGATACAAAGATAAATTCAATCTAAGTTGAGGGTCTTTTTTTCTCTAATCTGATCAATTACTTCATCTCCGGACTTGCCCTTAATCTCATCGGATATACTTATCTCTCTTTCTTCTTCTCTCCAGTGTATATCCACCATTTTGTCCGGTATGAATCCCATATATACTATCAATGCGGGATTATTGATAAAAGGATTTGTGCAATTCAGTCAACCAATATATCCTAATTCTGATTCCTCTTTGTCCTCTTTACCGTCAAATTCCTCATCAAAGAAATCTTCGAGTTCATACGAGTGCGCTAAGAATATTCCTCCAAGATCGCCTTTATTTATTACTGCTCGAACCGCTGATTCTAATTTAGATATATTATAGAAGTCTTCAAGAGGGAAGACTCTTTTCTGAACTTGGAAAGCCTCAATACCGTAATTATCTATCGTTGCTATCTTGTAAAATGTGTCGGTTGATGTGATTCTCTCAATTAGACCTTTTTGGATTTTTCTAAATTCTCTTCTAGTTAATCCTACTAGTTTTTTTCTCGCTTCCTCTATGTAATCTTCATCTTCCTCAGGGTCAAATTCAATTTCTTCATCCTCTCCTGCCTCATTTCTCCTCTTAAGCTCTCTAGCTATTATCTGTTGAGCATTGAAAACGTATCTCACTTCGAAGAAGGGGATATTCTCATCTATTACTGTCAGGACTTGGAAAGCAAATTGTTCTCTCCTACAATGGAAACCTCTAACCTCTTGACCCTCTATTTCTTCGTCTATTTCCTCCTCAATATCATAACCTAGTCTTTCAATATCTTCTTCCAATATTTCCAAGGCTTTTTCTGTATCCTCCTTATTCGGCATAAAGAATTCTCCTATTCAAAAATTAATAAGCATATTCATAGTTCCCGTAAGGCTTAAACAGGGATTACTTCGGGATTTCTGTCTATGGCGAATATCAATTTTTCAAATCTAGGAGGCTTCATCGCCTTATTCCTTACCTATATAGCGGTCTATCCGCTTCTGGATAAGGGGGTCTCGATACTTCTGCCAATGGTATCGGGAACTGAAAAGCTAATAATCCGTGCTATTCCGTTGGTCCTTGGGCTTGCTATTCTGACGGTTCTATGGGATGATGAAGAGCCTGTCAGTCAAGGACCAATTGAAAGGTGATTGATTAGAAATGGCTGTAGGAACCGGAACCAAATACTTAGCATTTCTGATAACAGTCCATACTCTCCTTTATTTCGCCGGAGCGAATGGAATTATCTCTCAACAGCAGGGAGATAACCCTCACAAAAAGTATGTGAACCAATTCCGAGGCGACAACCTTACTGAGGCTTCAACAGTCGATGATGACAGCAATATAATAGATGGAACCTTTGGACCTGCTGTGAAAGCTCTGGATTTCATAAAGCAGATAGGCGGAATCCTGCTTTCTCCCTATACAGTAGTCGAAGATTCACAACTTCCTAAAATGTTTATCTGGATAATACAAGGCTTATTCGGGCTTTTTGAGGCGGTCATAATAGCCCAGTTTCTAAGAGGAGCTGCCTTCTGATGAATCAGTTTCTTCAGCCTTTTTTATCCGCCTGACCCAGTTTTCCTCCTTCCACTTGAAATTATCTCTAAGTAGTTTGATGAACTTATCACAATCTGACGTTCTAGTCCTCAACTCGTCTAGTTTGTCATCTGTTAAAGTAAATGCCCTTGTTTCGTTTCTGGTCAAATATACATAGGTAGTTTCCTCGCTTACTTCAGTTTCCTCCTCTATCTCTATATTTCCGGTTTTCCAAGTTGTTCTAGTATCGCCCCATATTATCCTGTATCCGTGCTTGTATGCATTGTAGAATTTGTGGAATGTGAGAAAGTTCTCAGCTATTGAATTAGTAATGGAGAAAAAATGCTCTATGCTGAATTCTACATCCTCTTCAAGTTCTTCGTCTATATCTCCTTCAGGAAGGTTAAGGATTTCTTTGATAAATTCTCTGGCTTCATCCAGTTCGTTATCCAGTAAATCTCTATAAGTGTCTTTAACATCTCCTACTCCATAATTTTGTAAATTATCAGCAAATTCGTCTATGTCTTCCGAGTTTTCTATGCTGTATATAATGCCGCCTAAATCTTCTGCTGCTTGACAGAATAGAGCGATTTGCTCCACTCTTATTCTCTTCTCTTGCTCTTTATAGGTTTCCTCAGCATTATCTTCATTTGGAAAGAGTTCCTCGATTTGATTCAGCGCTCTATCGAGCAGGATAAAGATTTGATCCCTATTCCTCTCCTTATAGAAATGAGGAAACTGCTCCTTAATTGGAGCATCTGAAACTTTGAACTCTACAAAACCATCAATATCTCCTCTTCTAAACTTTCCTAATTCCATCCATCCAAAATCTTTCTCAGGCGGAGATTCGTCCTCATCCGACATAGAATAAGATTTAGCAGAAACATTTGTTTCTCTTTCCCAATTGAAAAATAATTGAAAGGAGCTGGAGGACCGACCCAAGTTTTTAGCCCTCCAACTCCGCCCTGTTATGGGGTGATGGCAGAGGTCCGCCGACCTCCGCACTGCTACGGTAGCAAGGTCCTTGAACCGGAAGACAGTTTTTGGTTGTCTCCTCGGAGGACCCTCTAAAAGCTCGATGCGGGATAGTTGGTTTAAGGAGATTACGGGAGGTCTTATGTAAGCCTCAGGTATATTGTTGAAATCTCTATTCAAATCCTTACATAAGAGATTAAAGAAATTATGAGAGAGCCATTATATGGCTCAAAACCGGAGAAACCGGCACGAACCACAAGCCGACATAGAAGATATTAATATAGATGAAATTCCTCGCATAGGAATTCCGGTCATAGGAGCTTTCTTAGTCTATGCGGCAGTCTCAGTAGGACTGAACGATATGATGTTGAACCTAATAATTGGAGGTGCCGGAGTAGTCCTAATCGCTATTTTCGGCATCATGGTTGGAAGAAAATACCAAAATAAAGGAGTTCAAGAAGCCATAGATTACGCCCTGACTGCGCCCATAGAGGAGAAAGAAAATACCAAATCAAGGTCCAGCGATGATGAAGTAGAGAAGACTCCTCCCGCATCTGATAAATTGAAAAACAAACTGATATTTGAGAGAGCCGACCACAAATGCGAATACTGCGGCGATGAAGCCGACCATCCAGAAGTTCACCATATCAAACCAAGGAGCGAGGGAGGAGAAAATAAACCTTCTAACCTAATAGTATTATGTCCAAACTGCCATAGAAAAGCAGATAGCGGGACATACAGCAGGTCTAAATTAAAATACAGAGTTCGTAAGAGCAAGGAGGATTAAGATGGGAGTTGTGAAGCGTGACGGAAAATGGAGACTGGAAAAGAAGAAAAAGGGCGTATATCTCGTAACCGAGAACAAGCAGGTAGTCGCCAAGATAGTCACAGGCGATTATGAACCTCAGGGAATGATGGATGAAAGAAGTAGCTTAGATGCCCAAGTTATCGAGGTAAAAGACTTTGATGAAGCCAAGAAAGAGTTCAGAAACTTTGTAGAAGGAAACTCCGGCGGAGGAATCTTCGGAATCTGAAAAATACCGGTCAACATTAACCAATACTTCTTGATAGAGATAGATTCTATAATCCTTGCGTATACGCGTGGGTGTTGCCAATACATACCGGGTCCCCTTTGTGGGAGGGGAGGTATCCCCTACCTATTTCTTGAGATATAGTAAAAGTAGGGTCAAGAAGAGGGCAAGGAAAGGTATCTGAACTCTAGTAGGGATATTATTCACGAAAACGGTCACCATCCAAACCAGAGTAGCCCCTACGAAGAACAATTTGATTACTAAAGCAGGTAGTATAGGTTCCTCACTCATTCTTTCAACCTCCACTTATCTTCTTCCTTCTCTACCACACCGTCATCCTTGAGTTCATTCAGTCTATCCTTGGCGGTGTTGTAGTGGCAGTTCACCCACCGGCTTACACCGTAGGTAGTCATCGGCATCTTCTCCAATCCATCTATAATATCGCTTTTCAACTCGACTTTAGCCCGACTCATACAGGGTAAACACCTCAGATGTTCCAAACTGATTTGATACGAGGTTTTGAATAGTGAAATTTGAGCTAAGTATGAGTCTGTTTTGAACTAAAGCTGTGAGAGATGAAGAACGAAAAGTGCTAAGTGATTGTAAGGGGGTATTGTAGAAGGTCTTGTGTATGTATTGTTGTGTATGTAAGTAGGGAGAAAAAGGGTTGAGGTTTTTCAACACCACTTTTTCCCGATTAAGAAAATTGTGTAATCCTAATTGTGTAAGAGTATTTGTGTAATCTGTTTTGTGTAAATTCATTTTATCACAGCGCTTTCCAGAGTTTCCACTTTCAGCTCATAACCCAGTTTTTCAGCTTTTTCTTTCGCCTTTCTTCTAAACTGCTGTCGGTCAATCTTGTAGAATTTCTTATTGAACTGTCTCAATCTTCCTTTCTCCCAAGACTCGTATTGTTCTGTGAAGTCCTTGCGAGATGATTTTACCTTATCTGCCACATCCTTGATGAGCTTCTTGAAGAACTCTTCTACTTCCTCATCAACCTCTTGAGGGTTATTATCAGAAGATAATTCCTCTCTAAGTTCTTCTACTTCTTTCTCTAATCTTTCTTGCTTCTGTGAGGTTCTTTCCAGTTCCAACTGTTTCTTCTCTAACTCTATAGCTTCCGGTTCAAACCTTTCTCTATAGACCTTTTCTATTATGTGCTGATACATAGCACTTTTCCACGACTTCCCGAAAAGCTCTCTAGCTACACCTGTTTCCTCTAATGTCTCTAGCATCTCTACATGCTTGTCCGATATACTGACATTCTTTCTAGGCATTATTTTTCTCCACCAGTTCATTGACTACGTCCCCTTTAGAATCTGTAGAAATAGGGACTTCGGGATTTTCAATTAACATTCTTGTGACTTCTTTACAGTCTCTTTTTCGGGAGTAAATATCGGCTTTCTTTATGACTGAGAATAATTGTCTTTTGGATAGTTTTCTTTGGGCTAGAGCTTTCATTGCCTTTTGATATGCTTCTTTCTGTTTCTGGGTGAAATCAGAAATTGGCTTTTCAATATTCTGATTCAAGATTTTCAACCTCTTTGAGGTCTTTAGGTTTCTCGATTTTCTGAATACAGTTCCAGCGAAGGCAGAAAGGGCAACCATAGATTATTTCTCCTTCAACTGTATCGCCTCTAATCTCTTCTAGTTGTAGATAGCTTCCGCAGTTGAGGCAACCGTATATTTCAGCATCCATTATTTTCTACCTCCTTCTCCCTGTAGTGTGAAATTATACGCCGGAAAAGCTCGGACCTAGATATGTCTTTTTTCTCGGCTATTCGGTCTAGAAATTTCCAGATATCTTTCTCTAGATGTAGTTTTCTGCTTCTTTTTGGACCATGGAAGTTCCCGTAAGACTCTTTAAGAGGTCTCTTTAACGTCTTCTCTGAAAGCCGTTCCACCGCTTTCACCATCGCCGGACCTGGACCGTCCGGCTTTTCTCTTTTCCTTTGATTTTTCGAGATGTTTCTCCAGTATCTCTCGGTATTTCTCCCTACTAGCTCCCACTATAGCCCACCTCGTCCATCCTTTCATCGAGTGCGTTTCTGACGAACTCTGAGAAGTTGATAGCTCTATCTTCGATAAAGTTCTGTTGTTCGTCGGTTATTCTTGTGGTCTTTTGCTTCATTCTCTTGATAGGAAATAAGCTCTGGAGATATAAAATACTTGTAATTACTAATCAATTAACTAATTAAGTTTTAATTGGTTATCAGACTAAGTAAAATCTCTTTTAGACTCTATAACCTTACATAAGAACTTTTCAAAAATAAGTAGAATCCTTACATAAGAAAGTAAATAACTTGACCGCAGAGAATTATTCAATAGGATTTCTTACATTCTCTAAATCTGGATTTTCTATTATTTCATCAATTCTATCAGCCAGATCTTCATATTCATTATTTAGTTCAATATTCTTCTCTATAGCCTTTATTCCTCCAATATGGTAGTTTAAAACAAAATTTATCCTCCGTAAATAATTCTCAGACTCTTTCTTTCCTCTTTGATACATTACCTCGAAAAGGCTCGTCAGAAAAGCTATTTGATTGGTTAGAAAGCTAGCGATTGATTCAAAAATAAATCTTCTTTTCGAGAGGTTAGAGTAGTCCGGAGATGCGAATTTGGTTATCTTGAGATCGTAGTAATGTAGCAATTCGTGCCATGTATCCTTTCTTTCCTGCCATACTGTATTCTCCTCATTACTCATCTTTGAGCAATAGTACAAATCATCTCTTATTTCCTCAAATCTTTCTAAGCGGGGGAACATAAGGTCATTATAAATATTATCTAAAATCTCTATTTGCTTCTCTATTTTTTCTTTTCTGAACTCATACTGGTCTAAAACTTGTTGATCTAGTTCCTTAATCAATTCTCGCCCTCTTTCATCTTCAATATTCTCTCTTTCTCGATTATTTTCGATGTTCTTTTTGGTAGCTTCCATAAGTTTCAAATTTCTCTCGAAGCTACGTTTCGCAACTCCATAATCTGATCCGGGTGCTGGAGGGTTGAAGTACAAATACCGCCATATCTGATAAACTGTTAACGCTTCCGTAATTCTTTCTTGGTCGCTTATGACTTCACCCTTCTCATAATCGATTACGAGGAAATCAAAAGTTTGGTCCGGGTTTTTAAAATGAGAAATATACGTGGGGAACAGTTCAACTACAACATATTTATGTTCTCCAGCACTTAGGATCGGGGACGCTTTCTTCTGTTTATCTGACGATTTCTTATACTTAGAAATTAGATTATGAAATTTGAAAGACATCACTGTGCCGATAATTGAATTATAAGCTGTTTCGATTAAAAGAGAGCGAGAAGTATAACTTTGCAATATGACCTCCAGTATTAATATGGCTGTGAAGACTTCCAAAAAACTCCAAGGCGATAAAAATGAAATTATCAGGGCTAGAGCGCCCGCTTCTAGCGACGAGAGGATGATCTTAGGAATATAAACTGAGATTATGAACATAAGAAATCCTATTATGAATCCAGCAGGACTTTCATAGAAAAGAGATAGAAATCCGGGTCTTTCAGGCTTATTTTTCATGAAGCTCTATTACTCCTTCACTACTTATTTTCCATTCTAGTTCCTCTCCTTTCTCCCATCCTTTCGCGTTCACAAATTTCTTGGGTACAGTGATAACGAATTGACCATTGGGTTTTTCTTGGAGTTTCATACCGTTATAAAGACTGTTAATTTACTTAAGATTAAGCGATAAATATTGCCTTAGAAGCCCAAGTGTTTGAGTTAGTAGGATAGACCTGCGGGTCCACTCCGTTTAACGTATCTCAGGTGAGTCAGCGCTTTTTCTCTTGTGTCCGGAGTTCCGGTGCATCTGCTGGATACGTTTGACTTCTTCCCTATCGATACCGGTCTCTTCCGCGGTTTCCTCGACACTGAGTTCTCGGTCGACAAGGTGTTCCAGGACCGTGTCAAGAGTCTCGTAGCTTGTCCCGAGCTCGTCCTCGTCGGTCTGGCCGTGCCACAGCCCGGCGGTCGGCTCTTTCTCGATAAACTTCTCGTCCAGTCCGATGTGGCGCGCAAGCTCCCGGACCTCGGTCTTGTAAAGGTCTTCCAGGAGCCGTAGATCGACGGCGCCGTCGCCGAACTTGGTGAAGTAGCCGAGCAGGTACTCAGTCCGGTTGCCGGTGCCGAGGACGAGCATCCGGTTCTCGTTGGCGTCGATGTACTGGTACACCATCCTTGCACGCGCCCTGATGTTGCCCATGGTCTCCTCTTCTAGGTCGAAGCCTGCTGTTTCCCCGAACTTTTTGACCACGGGTTCGATGTCGACTTCACGGGTCTCGACACCGAGCTCCCTGCATAGTTCCCGGGCATCGGAAACGTTCTCTTCGGTGCTCGGTGCGGCGGGAAGTATCCATGCGTGGACGTTCTCCTTTCCGACTGCTTCGACCGCGACTTTTAGCGTTAAAGCGGAGTCGATTCCTCCGCTGACGCCGACGACGTATCCCTCGCTCCCGGTTTCCTCAAGTTTTCTCTGGAGAAACGAGCCCAGTTTTTCGACGGTTTCCTCGTTGTCCATACTGTTTCTTTGCGCCGCTAGAATGTTATATCTGAGGTTTTCACGTCTCCAGGTATTCCCTGGCTGCTTCATCGGTCACCTGTTCGAAGTCCCTGTAGTGCCTTCCGACCGCTCCGAAAGCCTTCGGTGTTTCAAGTACGACTATCTCGTCGGCCTCGTCCGCCAGTCTTTCCCGAGTGTCACGTGGACCTACAGGAACGGCCAGGACGACTTTTTCGGCGCCCGCGTCTCTTATATGCCGGAGGCATGCGATAGCGGTCGAACCTGTCGCGACTCCATCGTCCACTACCACGACTTGCTTTCCCCCCATTTCGGGTAGTTCTTCTTCGCCGCGCATGAACTCGAGTTTCTCCCTGGCGTTCTCCGCCTCCTTTTCTATCGCTTCATCTATGAACTCCTGGTCAACGCCCATCCTGTCTATCAGTTCTTCGTTCAGCCAGTAGCTGCCGTCGCTTGCGGCGGCGCCTATCGCCAGCTCCGGGTTGCCTGGAGACCCTATCTTGCTCGCGACTATCACGTCTAGCTCTGTGTCGAGCGCGTCTGCGACCTCTCTGCCGAGCGGAAGGCCTCCCCGCGGGATAGCAAGAACGATATCCGCTTCTAGATCACGCGCTACAAGTTCTTTCCCGAGCTTCTTTCCCGCTTCCTCCCGGTCCTGGAAAACCATGTAGAAAGATTCTTTTCCAGGTTTAACCGTTTAATCCTGGATTTCCAGCGGTTCGTCGTTGAAGCCTGACTCCAGCTTGGCCTCGAGTTCTTCCAGTTCCGGGTCATGCTCCGGCTCCAGGTCTTCAGGGAGTTCGCTGGGGCCGTTGCCGAGTATCTCTATCTCCTCTTTTTCCGGGTAGAAAGGTTGTGCGCCCGGTGAATCCCAGGAGTAGTGGACAGGTTCGCCGTCCTCAATTTCTTTCGGGTAGACTTGCCGACTTTGTCGAACTGTCCCAGGTAGTCATCGTTCTCAAGGTAGCCGAGCGCGTCAACCACTGCATCGCCGTCCGCGTCTTTTCTGAGCTCGTACAGTACAGCTCCTTCGTCGGTCAACGCGGCCTCGATGTTCAGTATCTCTCTTTCTGCGGACATCTAGATTAACCCGGCTGGGAATCTTAAAAGGTATAATGTTCCTAGCAGGACGCCTTCGCCGTAGACAAGCAGGATGAGCCGGTCCCGTGTTCCAGGCGCGAGTTCCCGGTATCCTCTGATGTCCAGTGCCATCACGACCACTCCGGCCAGGAGCTGGAGCAGGATGAAACGGGCTGTGAAAGAGTTGATGGGGGAGAAGAGAAGCGTTGCGCCAAGCGCAGCTATTGCGAACCCCGCGGCTCCTTCCGGCCCGAACCGGACTGAGAACGTGTTTATGCCGGCCTTGCGGTCGGATTCGTAGTCCATGATGGTTGTGGCGGAGTGAAGCCCCATGGTCGCGAAGGCGAGCCAGAACGCCTCTGGCGGCAGTGTGGTGACCGGTGAGCCCAGGGCGTGGCCCATGACGCCCGGGAGCAGTATGTAGGCTATCCCGTTCGAGATGGAGTCGAGAGGAGCCCTGTCTTTTAACCTGATGGGTGGGACGGAGTACGCGACTGCGAAGAGCAGGAGGCCGGCCATGCCGGCGAGAGTCACTATACTGCCTGTCAGGGATGCGATTAAGAGCAACAAGGCTGATGCGGTGGCACAGGACTTGAGAACGAAGCTGTGCGTCTCCGGTTCAAGTATCTCGCCGTGTGCCGAACCCTTTCTCTCGTTCAGCCGGTCGGTCTCGTAGTCGTAAACATCGTTTATACCGTACACGACCAGGCCGTAGAGAGGCCCCAGTGCGATGAACTGCGCCCATATCCAGGGGTTGCTCATACCGGCCCCGCCGATCACCGCTCCCGCTATGAATGGAAATGCGAACCAGAGCCAGAGTACGGGGCGGCTGGTCTTGAGGAGCAGCTTCGCCTTCTGGAGCATAACTATGTGTTGTATACTGCCTTTTAGAGAATTCGCGTTGGAGAAAATTGAAAGATGAGTGAAAAGGTAGGAGAG
>JBDGRC010000124.1:0-2762 GCA_042218495.1 Candidatus Nanohaloarchaea archaeon
AGTATATTCTCGTTTACGCGGTAAAGATTGAAATTAATTTAAATCCGGCTCTGGAATTCAATCATGTGAAACTTATTTATCGGCGAACGAAGCTTCTGATCTTTATAATAGCATCCTACGCTGGAGTTTCTGGTATACAGGCTGTCAGTCCTGGCCTGTCGTTTTCTGGCGGCGTTGAAAACTACGCAACGGTGTCCGTTCTTCTTCTCGCCGGTCTTTTTCCTTACTTCTTTCTGAAGACCTACAGGCTCCGGAAGACATGGTCAAGGCTTTCGGAAGTCGAACCAAGACGTCTTGATAATATTAGAGAGGGTTTTAACGTTTTGAGGACTTCCATTAAGTCTCGAAAACCCGTGAGATCTCCTCTCAAAGGCGGTCAAAAGGCCTTTGTGAAGGTTACGGTCAACAGTATGAGTTACTGGTCCATCCATGCCAGGAGGATCCTTGAGTATACGGAGTTGTTTATAGGCAGCGGTGATAGGAAGACACCGCTCCAGGTCGATGAAAGCTCCGATATAGAACTTCCGGGCGCGGACTCTGAAACAGATCTAATCTCAGGCTTCGGAACTCCGGCCAGGGGACTGGAAAGGTTCGAGAAGGAGCATGGAGTGGGCACTTTTTTCAGGAGAGGATACAGGGTCAGGAGCGTGGAAAACGGTCAGGAGGTGACTCTGGCCGGCAGATTCGATGTCAGGAACGGGGAACTCTACCTTACATCGGCCGAGGACATGCCGATTTTGATCTCCGAGAAAAACCCGGAGAGCCTGGAAGATCACTACGGCAAGAGGATCCGGCGTAACGCTGCCATGACGGCTCTTTCGCTCCTCGCCGTACTCTTGGTAGCTGTTCCGGTGGATCCGCAGGCTTTTATCTGATCTCCAGTTGGCCAATCCTCCGAGGGATTCCTCCCTGCAGGCGCCTCCGACCTCGAGCGAGCAAGTTCCGGTCCGGCTTTATGAATCTGCGTTTTGATACTGGTGCATGTTCCCGTTCTCTCACTTCTTCACGGGTTATGTAGTAGCTGTCGTGCTGATTCCGACAGGACTGGTAGAGTTGAGCGGCGTGAACGTGGTTCTTTTCGGAGTCCTGTCATTGCTTCCGGACGCTGACGCCTTCTGGCACAGCGAGATCGGCAGCCACCACCTATCGCTGTTCCACGCTCCGATCTTCTGGATCCTGGTATCTACTGTGACCTCTGCTCTCTTCCCCCAGAAAGGCATTATACTGGCATCTGCGACTCTGACCCATATCCTGACGGACTTTGTGACGGGTAGAACAGTTGGAGTAGCGTTCCTTTGTCCTTTCAGCTCGGATGAGTACAGCCTGTATTCTCTCAACGACGAGACCTCTCAACTCAATCCGGTGAGGCCTCGTAAGGATGTCCTGAAGCGGCATCTCTCCATGTACCTCGAGAACAAGACCCTGATTATGTTCGAGGCCGCGGTAAACCTGGCGGGTGCTGCCGGCCTTCTGGTGCTTGTACTATGGCTCTGAGTGATTACTCCAGATTGGGAGCACTTTAGATGTTTCAATCCAGTCGATACGTGCCTTCCTTTCATTTCTGGACCTTCCGGTCCCATCAGGGAGGTGTTGACGCTGGTCTCCTTCCTCAGCTCCCGTCTCGCTGCGTCTTCTACCTTTTCCTCCTTATTCATCTACACGGGAACTAATAGGTGTTCGAAACTCCTCACTGATATTTCTGAAGAATTTATAACTAAGTAGTGCTAAAATAAACTATGGATTCAAGATGGCTAGAGCCAGGCGAGGACTCTATTGAGGACCTTCACGCTGCTCTGGATGAGGTAGATGTGCAGGGAGAAGATAACAATCAGTTCGAGGACGTTGTCAAGGATATGTTTCATGCTGGCTTCAGTCTTATACTTCCTTCAAAGGTTTCAGTTGGGGGAAATGGGGCTGCAGGATCTTACAGTGTCCTTACAGACACTCTTACTGCAGATCCATCAGATTTTGAACCTTTCGAGGCTATTATTGCTCATGAGTTAATCCATTCTACTCAAGAGAGCATTGAGTTCGGTCCCATGAGTGTCGAAGAGCATAAGTGGATTAGTGAAAAGCTCGAGGACTATAGAAGAGAATTGGACTGCGTGCAGGGTTCTGGTGTTGCTAAAGATAACCGAATTGTACTTGGATATCTTGTCAATACAGAGCTCGAAGAGGATCTTAAGTGGGAGATCGGGAGGAGGCAACATGAACTCCGGGAAATTGAGAGAGATTTAAGGGCGTTGATTGAAGAAGCACCGGTATATGGTTCTGAAAACGGGCTGGACTACGATTCAGGTGTCTATTTCACTGATGAGGATAAAAAGGAGAATGTGGAGGAATATATAGATAGAATCGAAGAACTTAAACAGAAGAGATCGGAAATAAAGGATGATCTCGTCTCTTACGTGAATGATGTGGCTGATGAGCGGAAAGGGATGCTGGAAGAAGGTTCTCCGGCTGAGAATCCACAGGTTGTTGAGAGGATCGAGAAATGGAATAAGCTCAATGATCCTGATGACAAAACTAGAGCGGGAGAAGAGGTCATGGCTTACCTGGTATCGGATGTTTATGAGTCAGAAGATCCAGATGGGAGCGATTCTGAGGAGGTTATAGAGAATATAAGGAACGGCGTGGTGTCCAGTACTGCCTATGAAGAAGTTCCACAATACGTTAAAGGTGTAATTGACCGATTTGTATCTTTTTACGAAGAGAGAAGAGAAGAATTCTCTGACAAACGAGCGGCTGCGTCCACTGCTGAA
>JBDGRC010000125.1:0-3121 GCA_042218495.1 Candidatus Nanohaloarchaea archaeon
TTGAGGGGTCGGAATTAACGTCTACAAATCCCTATGAAGATACGGAAGTAATCGAGGATCCCCTGGATTCAAGCGTGGGTTATTATGAAACAGATCTCGCGGGCGAACGGACTCATGTTAACGACAGAGAAGGGTCCCGGGAGAGTCTATCGAAGTTCAGGGATTACCTTGACAAAGAGTTTTACAGCATGCTTGAAGACTGGGGTCAGGAAGAGGCGGTGGCGACTACGGGTAATGTAGTAAAAGTAAAGGTGCCGCTGCCGGAAGAAGTCACTCAGGAGGATATAGGGAACATCTGGCACATCGAGGAGGAAGAGACGGATAAAGGAGTGGGAACAGACCATTACAGGGACGGCGATGTTTCGATCAGGCCAACCGTTATTGAGGAAATGGACTCCTACAATGAGAAGACCAGATTCGTCTACAGGGGAGACGGTGAAGGAGAAGAAGCGATAGAGGCCTTGGCAGACTCATTGAACAGGTTCTTTTACAACCTTAGAGAAAAATACAGGGAGGAGTTCGGTCGAAAGGCGCCGGCGGAGGAACACGCCTGAAACCTCGGTAAGCCGGGGAAAAGTCAGTCAGTGTACCAGAAAAATTCGGCGTCCGTCTCCTGAGGGTTCCAGTATCTCAGAAGACCGGAGTTTTCATCGTACATAAAGCAGCTCAAATGGTGCTGGTCATCTTCGAAATCTTCATTCAGTTTCTCGTACACCCCCCGAGCGTGATTTCTTCCCATAACTGCAACAGCGTCTTCATATTCGTTCGTCTCCAGGTTTTCCGATATGTTTTCTGCCATCTTCTCCGTCCGAGCTTCCCTGTACCTGTGCACCATTGCCCTGAAAGCCATACTTCTATCGGTACCGACCTCCATGCCTCCTCTTCTTATTTCTCCGAACTCATCCCTCACCGCTTCACTATCGTCCGGTAAGCTGTCCATTTTAGCTCCTTCCTCAAACATATACCCCCTCCCCGTGTCCACTCCAACGACATCGATATCCTGCAGATGCCATAAGTGTGCTAGCCTGGCTGGCAGGTTGCCGCTTTCCGGATTCTCCTTGTATCCGGCCATGTAATCGATGTTCCTGACGTGCCGAGAGTCCTCCGGAGAATCCGGAGTCACCTCGAGAATCCGTTTCGTTTCTTCCGCTGTAAGCTCGTAAAGTGGCGTTTTAAGCCTGTGATCCCTTCGTAAGAGACCTCCACCTTCCCCTGGACCGGACAGCTCTTCCTCCGGAATAAAATCGATCGCATCCACGACCTCCTCCACGGTCGCGCGAGTGTTAAGACAGTGATCCGCGACGGTGATATTAACCAAGTCCGAATATAGCGTTTCAGACGAGTGTTGATCCGGGTCTTTTTCAGCATAAATGACGTCGAAGTCGCCTGCAGAGACGAACTGCTGCACTTGGCGTGAACATCTTTTTATAGAATGATCCTCCCCTATGATCGCTATTCTGGTCACGTCCATCCTGATAATTCTAGGCTTAATAATGGATGTATCGGCAGAGATGGGGTTTTTCGGTTCGTTTTCCCCGGGGATAGATCAGAGCCGAAGCTTATATCAGGTTCTCTTACTCGGGTCCGTTCATCCGGTTTTCTCAACATTCGGTCGATAAAAAAATAGGCTCAGATTACTTTTTAGAACTCTCCCGGATAGGAATAAAACATGAAGAAATCGGCGGCGCTATGTGTTTTGTCCCTGCTGCTGGTTGCCACGGCATCAGGAGTGGATCGGAGCGCAAAGCTTTACGGACAGAGCGAAGCCGGGTCGATGTCGGAAACGGAGATAGTTTTCTTCCACTCTCCCACCTGTCCGCACTGCGAGAAAGTCGAAGAATTCCTGGATCAGTTAAACGAATCGAGCTACGAGCTCGAGAAGTACAGGGCTTCCTCGAACACGGAACTGTTCTCGGAATACGTGAAAAACTATTCTGTCCCTCCTCGTTACGCCGGATCGGTGCCCGCAGTCTTTATTGGCCAGGATTATGCGATAGGCTCCAGAAACTCGATCCAGCTGATCCGGGAAAAGACGGATGGAGAGAGTATGCCCGATAGAGATACGAGAAGAGAAACTCACGGAGACAGCGGAAAAAATATGGGAGAAGGCCAGAGTATCTCGGAGCTTGGCCTTGCGGGCCTAATGGGTCTTGCAGCGGCTGATTCGATCAATCCATGCGCAATTGCTGTGCTTCTGATACTCATGGGCTCTATAATGAGCGGGAACCTCGAAAGGAAAGGAAGGGCACTCAGATCCGGCGCGGCATTCGTTGCGGGAATATTCGTGTCATACTTTTCAATGGGGCTTCTGCTGGTTCTCGGCATCAGGAAAGTTCAGAGCATTACAGCAACCGGAATAGAATCGGTTTACCTTCTGTTCGGCATTTTCGCGCTTCTGGTGGGTCTTTTGAACCTGAAGGACGGTTTGAAGCACGGCCCGGGAGGATTCGTAATGGAGGTGCCGTACAGCTGGAGGCCGAAGATGAAATACTATCTCAAAAAGATAACAGGTCCAGCAGGAGCTTTCATGACGTCGCTGCTGGTCAGCCTGTTCCTGCTGCCCTGTACATCAGGACCATACTTCGTTGCTGGAGGTATATTAGCCAGTAGGCCGATTTCAGAATCTATACCCTTGCTTCTGATCTATAACATGGTTTTCATTGCTCCAATGCTGTTGATCCTTGCAGGAATCCGTCTTGGAGTTACTAGGGTCGATGAGATCAAGAAATGGAGAGAAGAGAACATCGAGGAGCTACACATCGCAGCAGGCGTTATAATTCTACTTCTGGGAATATACCTCCTGGTAAAGAGCCAGATGCTCTGAAAGATACCGAATGCATGAGAATAACCGTAGTCCTGCTTCAGCAACCCGGTTGCTGTACCTCAGGCGATGCATTAACCTTATATCCAGGCAAACCGAAAATTCTCTATGAGACTCCAGAACAGAACTGCGGTCGTAACAGGCGCTTCATCTGGAATCGGAAGAGGAATTGCTCTTAAACTGGCCGATGAGGGCGCGGACGTCGTGGTTGTCGATATTGAAAGAGAACCGAGGCTTGAGGAGAGCCGACAGAAGAACTGTTAGAGGAGCGCGGCGGGAGCTCTCTCTTCATCCAGACGG
>JBDGRC010000126.1:0-10510 GCA_042218495.1 Candidatus Nanohaloarchaea archaeon
GCCGTTACTACGCCTGTGAGTCGAGTCGGCGGTAACTATCTACGCACGACCCTATTAGTGGTCTCGGAGGGGTTGACATTGCCTCGACGGCCAGCGTTCCGCCCCGTAAATTATTGTACAGTTGAACCCTTCCTGTCCGATAAATAAAGAACAACCACAGTATACTTCTCTAGGTAGGTGGAATATAGTGCGTCCTGCCTGACCGCGGCGGACTCCTTGCGACACAATCCCGCGTGACCATGGACAGCTTGAAGTGTCTCCTGAACAGAGAAATGACATAAGAGACCAGAGTATGAGCACCGATAACCCCAAAGTCGGAAAAACTGGACAAGAAAGAGGGGAATCCATCTTTGATAGTCGCTCACTTGGAGAAATCTACGAGGAAATACAAAACACCTATCTCGCTGACAACCGCCCTTGGGTCATCGGATATAGCGGAGGCAAGGACTCTACCACTGCCCTCCAGCTAATCTGGTACGCAATCGAGGATCTTCCGAAAGAACAAAGAAATAAACCGATCCATGTTATCTCAAGTGATACTCTAGTCGAGACTCCGAAGATCGTCAACCACATCGTCTCCACTCTTGAGAACATCAATGAGTACGCAGAAAAGAAGGATCTGCCGTTCACAGCCCACAAGGTCACGCCCAAGCTCGACGACTCCTTTTGGGTCAACCTTATTGGTAGAGGCTACCCGGCACCCAACCAGAACTTCCGCTGGTGTACCGAACGCCTGAAAATCGACCCCGCCGACCGCTTCATTGAGGAACAGGTCTCAGAACACGGCGAGGTCATCGTTGTTCTTGGGGCACGGAAAGCAGAGTCCGCTACCCGTGAACAGGTCATGGAGATGCACAGCATCGACGGCAGCGTGCTCTCCCGCCACAACAAGTTCGCCAACGCCTTCGTCTACACACCGATTGAGGACTGGATCGTTGATGATGTCTGGACCTACCTGATCCAGGCCGTCGAAAACCCGTGGGGCAAGAACAACCGGGACCTCGCCGCACTCTATCAAGAAGCCGACGACGAGTGCCCGATGGTTATCGACACGAAGACCCCGTCCTGTGGGAACAGTCGGTTCGGATGCTGGACCTGCACCGTCGTCTCCGAGGACAAGGCGATGCAGAACATGATTGACGAGGGCGAAGACTGGATGGAACCCTTGCTGGAGTTCCGTGACTTCCTAAAGGACACACAGGATCCGGAGAAGAAGCCGAGCTTCCGTATGGTGAAGGGCCGTCAACACGGCTACGTTAAGGAGAAAACCAACGGTGGTGACGGCATCATCCCCCGAGCCCACAAGTTCGAGTTCTGCAAGGACCTGCTCCGCAAGCTCCTGGAAACCCAGAAAGAGGTCAACAAGAACATCTCGGATAATGAAGAAGATATGGAATTAATCCGGGAGGAAGAGCTGAGGGAAATCCGCCGCCTCTGGCGCGAAGAACGTGCTGACTGGGCGGACTCCGTCCCAACCATCTACAACGAGGTCATGGACGACGACCTGGACTGGGTCACCGACGACCTCGGATCCTTCGGAGAGTTTGAGGCGGAGGTTCTCAACGAGGTCTGCGAAGAACACGACGTCCCAGCTGAACTCATCAAGCGGCTGCTCAACACCGAGTTCCAGCATTACGGCATGAAACGGCGTGCCTCCATCTACAATCAGATAGACAAGGTCATGAAAGAGGATTGGCGGGAAATGGAGGAGATCGTCGCAGAGCTCGAGGGTGAAGACCGTGTAGAGGCGTGGAAGTACGATGGCATAGGAGGGACTTGAGGCTGCTCTATGAGGATTAACAAGCTGGCCATTACAGATTTCGGACCGTATCGAGGACGCAACGAGATAGAACTCACGTCGAACGACGAGTCTCCGATCGTACTGTTCGGCGGCAAAAACGGGGCAGGGAAAACCACCCTGTTCAACGCCATAGGATTCTGTCTCCACGGAAAATCCTCGCTCGGGCGTCGAACCGCCAGGAAAGACTACGAGAGAGCCATCCGCAGCAAGCTCCACGAGTACCCCGACGGTAAGGCGGAGTCGGCAGCCGTCCGAATGGAGTTCGAGTACGCCCACATGGGCGAAGTCGACCACTACTCCGTCGAACGCTCTTGGAGAGACAGAGGCAAAAGCATCGTCGAGGATCTGGAGGTCCGCCGGAACGGTCAGGTCCCGTCCGAACTGAACGAGGACCAGTGGCAGGACTTCCTGAAGGAACTCGTGCCGCCGGGCGTTTCCCAGCTGTTCTTTTTCGATGGGGAGAAGATCCAGGAGCTTGCCTCAGCGGTTGAATCCGACGCGGACTTCGAGGACTCGATGTACTCCCTGCTCGGACTCGACCTGATTGAACGCCTGGACACTGACTTGTCCATCTACATTTCCCAAAAACTGGAGGAAAGCGGTGTCGAAGGCATCAATGAGGAAATCGAGGTGCTTCGAGAGGAGCGTGACAGCTTCGAGCAGGAACTGGAGGACTTCACCCAGGAGAAAAAAGAGAAAGAGCAGAGACTCAAGGAACTCGAATCTAAGATCGAAAACAAGGAATCCAAGATCGCCCAGGAAGGCGGGTCATACGCCGATAAGCGCGAAGAGCTGAAAAAGCGGCGTGCAGAGCTCAACGCCAACATCGACCAGTACGAGGAACAGATACGAGAAATAGCGGAAGGTGCGTATCCGTTCACCCTGACACCAGATCTCTGCCAGTCTGTCGTGGACCGGCTGCAAACCGAGACCGAGCGGCAGAACAAGGCGACCGCGAGAGACGAGCTAACTGACGAACTTGACGATGTGCTCAAAGACGAAGATGTGTGGGAGGAGATGGATCTCCCGGAGGACCAGTTGGGTCAGGTAGCGGAGCGCATTCAGGACAAACTCCAAGGCCGTCTCCAGATCGAGGAAGAAGATCCAGAGCTCGCACACCAGTTTTCCGAGGCACAGCGCCAGGAAATCTACTCACTGGTGGACAGAGCACTGAACGACGTTCCAGACCAACTCGCAGAAGCCACAGAGAACCTGGAAGAGGCGACACGGGAACGTCAAGAAGTCGAATCTGGGCTCGGGAAAGCACCTGATCAGGAAATTATCTCCCCGCTGATTGAGAGTCTAAACGAACTCACAGAAGAGAAAGGCGCGGTCAGATCCCGGCTTGAGGAACTGGAAGAGGAAATCAGCAAGGCACAGACCAAGCTGGAACGGAAAGGAAACGAGATCAAAAACAAGCTGGAGGAAAAAGCCCGTGTCGAAGGTGTCTCTGAGCGAGCGGACCTAGCCTCCGATGTCCGAGCCGCCGTCCAAGACTTCAGGGAGGAGCTGGCGAAAAAGAAGCTGCGGAAACTGGAATCCCGGCTCAGCGAGCGATACATCACCCTGTCCAACAAGGGCGAGTTCTACGACGAGATCGAAATCGACGAGGAAACCCTGGACATCTCCATCAAGACCATTCACGGCAACAAGAAGCCGCACACAGAACTCTCCGCCGGCGAGCGACAGATCTTCGCAACCTCCCTGCTCTGGGCACTGGCAGAAATCTCCGACCGCCCGCTACCCTTCATCGTCGACACGCCGCTGGGCCGCCTCGACAACGACCACAGGGACAACCTGATCACGCACTTCTTCCCGGAAGCCGCTCACCAAGTCATCATCTTCTCCACCGACACGGAGATCGACGACAACCAGTACCGGAAACTGGAAGGCTATATCTCCCAGGCTTACCACCTCGAATACGACGAAGCTGAAGGCCGGACAATACCGTCCGAGGGCTACTTCTGGGGCGGAGAAGACAACGACAGCCAGAAATCACTTGAGGAGATTACGTCATGAGCCAGAACTTCAACCGCATCACTATTGGGAACGACGCGACCAATCGGTTGAAAATGCTGAAAGCCAACACCGGTATGACCCCTAACTACTTGTGCCGGATCGGGTTCTGCTACTCCCTGAATGAACCCAGGCCGCCTAACCCGGAAGAATACGACAACGAAGGCCAGACGTTCAACCGGTACACCCTGCTCGGAGAGCACGACGCCCTCTACATGGCCCTCCTCAAGGAACGCCTGATCCAGGAAAACAAGGACCCAGAAGAAGACCTGTACGACGAGTTCGTCGCCCACCTCAACCGGGGAGTGATCCGGGTCCACGGCAACGTCAGTGACCTCACCGACCTGGAGGACCTTGTCCCCGGAGAAATAAAGGGCACGGCCAGCCAACAGACTGGATAACATGGCTCCTGACGTGGAAACACCAATCTATCTTGACCACCACGCCACCACGCCGGTAGACGAAGCTGTCGTCGAGGAGATGCAGCCCTACTTCACAGAGCACTACGGCAACCCCGCTAGCGAGGACCACATCTACGGAGCCAACGCCAAGAAAGCCGTAAACGAAGCACGTGAACGGATCTCAGAAGCAGTGAACAGCCGCCCCGAGGAAATCATCTTTACCAGCGGGGCAACAGAATCCGACAACCTGGCTATCAGAGGAGCAGCCGAATACGCCGCAAAAAACAACGAAGGCAGCCACATCATCACCGCCGTCACCGAGCACGACGCAGTCCTGGAGGTCTGTGAATCCCTGGAAGAAGAGGGGTTCGACATCACGTACCTTCCAGTGGATGACACCGGTAAGGTCGACCCCGGCGATGTAGAAGACGCCATCCGGGAAGACACGCTGCTGATCTCGATCATGGCCGCAAACAACGAGATCGGCACCATTGCACCCCTCGAAGAAATCGGGGAGATCGCCAAGGACAACCAAGTCTTCTTTCACACCGACGCCGTCCAGGCACTCGGGTATCTTGACCTCGACGTCGAACAAATTGGTATTGACCTGATGTCCATCTCCGCGCACAAGATCTACGGGCCGAAAGGCATTGGAGCACTCTACGTCCGCCGGAGAAACCCGAAAGTCAAACTCCAGCCGTTGATCCACGGCGGCGGCCACGAACGAGGATGGCGCTCCGGCACACTCAACGTACCTTCCATCGTCGGCTTCGGGAAAGCAGTCCAGCTTGCTGACCAGAACATGGAGGAACGTACCGACCACGTGGACGAACTAACCACCTACGTGTGGAACCGGTTGAACGACGAGCTGGACGACATCGTGCTAAACGGCCACCCCGAAGACCGGATCCCCAACAACCTCAACGTCAGCTTCACCGGAGTAGAGAACAAAGCACTTGTCAAGAACCTGCAACCCGATATCGCAGTCTCCGCAGGATCGGCCTGTACCACGGGAAGCGGAAAGGTTGAAGCCTCCCACGTACTCGAAGCCATCGCAGACGACGAAGACAGGTGGCACAACGCCATCCGCTTCGGATTCGGGAAAGACAACACCCGGAAAGAAATCGAGTACGCCACCGACGAAGTCATTAAGATCGTCAACAGACTCCGCAACCTCACCTTCTGAAAAACCATGAGCCGCGTCCAAGAACTCCGGCAAAGCATCACCGAAGAAGTCAGCGTCCTCAACGACGACACACACGTCACCAACGACGAAGACGCACTCAATTCTACTTGGCACTTGACCAGCTCGAAGATACCGAAGACCTCCTCGGTGAAGAATTGGACGTGCTGGAGGAATACGAACATGAGTACCTAGTCCGGCTCAACTTCTAAATATGGATTTAACGCCGGGTCCACTACGGTAACCGGATGACGCTCCACCGAGAGCACGGAAAACTTGAAATGTACTGTGTCTGTTTGGACAAATAGATGTCAAGCCCTCCCAAAGCGTTGAGAGATTTGGACCTCCCGCTGCTTATAGAGACTTCCGAGGTGGACTTTGCGGAGGACTTCTACAACCCTGCTCTCAGCGTGGCGGAGGAATACAAACGCGGCGTCGGCTACTTCACCAGTTCATGGTTCCAATTCGCCGCAAGAGGGCTGAAAGGACTCGCTGAAAACGGAGGCACCGCCAAATGGATCATCAGTCCGATACTCGAGGAAGGGGACTGGGAAGCACTTCAGAAGGGAGAGGAGGCCCGAAGAGACCAGGAGCTGTACGACAGGCTCGACCACATAGTCTCAGATATCGAGGAAGGACTCGAAGAAGAGACCCAGAACACGATTGCCTGGATGATCGCGGACGGCCTCCTAGATATCAAGATAGCAATCACAGGAGAGGAGCTGTCCGGCGACTTCCATGACAAATGGGGTATCGTGCGAGATGCCAACTACGACAAAATCGCTTTTCACGGGTCTCAGAACGACAGTAGCAAAGGATTCTCCAACTATGAATCCTACTCCGTCTTCGCGTCCTGGATCTCCGACAGGGAAAAACAGAGGATAGAAGAACACGAGACACGGTTCGACGAGATCTGGGACAACGCAAAAACCGGGGTTCACAGCCTATCCCTTCCCGATAGCGTCTATCTAGACATCGCAGAGCTCCGGAGTAACGACCGTCCCTACCAGAGCCCTCCCGAGCAAAATAAGCTGACTAGCGCCTACAGGTGGCGGCATCAGGAAGAAGCTGTCAACGAGTTCCTCGAAAACGGTCACGGCATACTCAAAATGGCAACGGGGACCGGGAAAACCCGGACCTCGCTCAAGATACTGAACCGGCTTCTCAGGGAAGACAAGGTCGACAACGTCATAATCGCCACCTACGGCAACGACCTGCTTGACCAGTGGTTCGACACCCTAACGGAGAACTTCACCGCCGATGAGATGTGGATCTACAAAGAATATGGCGGAAACCACGATCTCAGTACCTTCCTCATAAAGAACAGGGACAAGCTGGAGGCGTTGATCATCTCCTACGACAACCTCCACGAGTGCATCGACGCCGACATCAACAACAAGCTGCAGAATACGCTGCTGATCTGCGACGAGGTCCACAATATGGGATCCGAAACCCGGCAGGAACGCCTCGAAGGAAAACTCGATGTCTTCCGCCACCGCCTCGGCCTGTCTGCCACACCCTTCGACCCTTACGACCCGGACCGGAACGACTTCCTCAGGGACGAGGTCGGACCAGTGGTCTACGAGTTCGGCTTGGATGACGCGATCCGACGCGGCATCCTCTGTGAAGTAGACTACACACCCCTGTTTTACGAACTTTCGGCCAAAGACAAGAAAAAACAGCAGGACGCTTTCGGTCGGTTTCAGGGAATGAAGGAACAGAACCCCTCACTTCCGAAAAGCCGGCTATACATGATGCTGGCCCGGGTGAGGAAAAAGTCCGAAGAGAAACTCCCCGTCTTCGAGCGGTACCTGGAGAAGAACACCGATGTCCTTGAAGACTGCCTGATATTCGTCGAGACCAAAAAATACGGGAAGAAAGTCCAAGAGATTATCCACGACTACACGAAAAGCTACAGGACGTACTACGGCGAGGACGACGAGCAGAACCTGGCCGACTTCTCCAACGGGGAGATCTCAACCCTCGTCACCAGCAAGGCGATCTCCGAAGGCATTGACATCAAATCAGTGAAAAATATCATCCTGTTCACCTCGAACCGATCCAAAGGCACTACAATTCAAAGGATCGGACGGGCGATGAGGACAAACCCCTCCAACCCTGGCAAAACAGCTAATATAGTGGATTTCGTGGTCCGAAGTGACATCGAGGAAGAACCGGATGAAGACGATGAGGTTGACACCCCCCCGGACAAGGAAAGGTATAAATGGCTTCTAGATCTCAGCGAAGTAACAAAGGTGGAATACTGATATGCCAGACCAACCCAACATAGAGGAAATGGCAGAGCGTGTGATGGACGAGTATAACCAATCGGACGAATTCAGAGACCGGTTCATGAGCTTCTACGAGAACACGGTCGAGAACAATTTGGGAAGCACCTCACTGGAGCGGCTAATCGATAATGTGGAGCTCCCAGAGGAGGAAAAGCTCGATGGATCTTAAAATAACAGGAATTCGATACGAGAACATCCGCGAGTTCAAAGAAGTCGAGCTCGACTTCACCGACGACTCCTCAGGCAATCCCCATCACATCTCCCTCATTCAGATGCCGAATGGCACCGGGAAGACGACTACGATGAATCTCATCCGGATCCTGCTCTTGGGAGAAGAGATGGGTTCAGAAGAGGTCCGGTCTTTCCAGCCCAGCGACTTCGACGCCATAGACGGATCATTCGAAGTTGACTTCATCTCCGCCGGCGAACCCTTCACCCTTCGGCTGGAACTCGACTATGAGGTCGGAGATCACTCCTACCGCCACATCAAACCGCAGGAAGTCGGCGGAGGCGACATGACCGGTCACTTCCTGCCGAACGAACTCAGCAACGTGATTACGGAGGATTTCGTTAACCTCTTCGTCTTCAACGGCGAGCTCACGGAGGATTTCATCGACACAGGCAGCGACGAGGCTGAGAACGCCCTAAAAATTGTCAACTTCCTCAACCGCCTGGAAAATCAAAAAGACCAGATCGACCAGGTCCTCGGGGCTCGTCAGGAAGACGCCAGCGTAACCACGGAACGGGGTTATTCCAACATTCAGTCACGCCTCGAGACTACCAAGGAAAGACTCAACGAGCTTCAAGACAAGAAAGACGAGCTGGAAGACAAGGTAGAGGAGCACAACGAGCAAATCAACGAATTTGAGGAACGCCGCAAGAAGATCCTCGCGGAGAACGAGGAGCAGTTGGAGAAAGACAAGCGGCTAGAGCGGGAGATCCAGAACCTGGAGAACGAGCTGGAATCCAAGACCAAGGAGCTTCTGGACACGATGCGGAAACCAAGCAGGCTGGACCAAGACCTCAACGACGACATGGAGAAGCTGCTAGAGAACATGAATATCATGCAGCTTCCGAAATCCACGTCTCAAGAGTTCTTCACCGAGCTTTCCGAGTCCAGTACCTGTATCTGCGGGCGAGACATCGAGGAGGAACACGAACATGAAATCCTCGAGAACGCCGAAAAGTACCTGACTCAGCAGGACATCGGCGTCCTCAACTCCTTAAAAGACAACCTCCGGAACATCCCTGAATACGAGAGCTTTGACGACACCTTCGAAGAACTCGGGGACAAGAGGGAAGAGCTTCAGCAGGCCGAACAGAAGAGAGCCCGTCTCGACCTAGACGACCCCAACCTCAATGAAAAGCTCGACAGCATCATCGAGGAGATTGAGGAAGAGGAACGGGAAAAAGACGACAAAGAGAACGAGCTTAGGCGGCTGAAAACCAACGACAAGAACGAGCAGCAGGAGTTCGGTCTAGACTGGAAGAACAACATCCCACTATGCAAGAGAAAGCGGGAGCAGCGGCGAGAGGAAGTCCGGAAGGCAAGCGGCACCGTTAATTTCGGGAAGAAAGCTGACCTTCTGGAAGACATCTTCGACGACTTCATCGACGAATGCCTGAAATCCCTGAAGGAGAAACAAATCGAGGAAACCAATGAGAAGCTGGAACGCATCCTCGGCCTCTCTAAAGTTCAGGTCGAAGACATCGATAATTCGATCAAAATCGAGGGAAGGGGCGACATCTCCGAAGGCCAGGCACTGTCCATCGCCTACGCTTACCTCTCCACCCTGTTCGAGGACTCCGCGCTCGACTTCCCGTTCGTCATCGACAGCCCCGCCGTCAGCATCGACTACGACAAACGGGCAGAGGTTGCACCAATTATTTCTAATCTCTTCGATCAATTAATCATCTTCGTCATCTCACCCGAGAGAGGGAGCTTCGTCGACGAACTGGAATCCAACGACATTCAGTACTACACCATCCACAAAACCGACACATCCGGCGAGATAGAGAAACACCTCAGCCGGGACTTCTTTATGAATTTCCAATCCGAAGAGGAACGCCAGGAGGCGGCATAGCATGTCGTTCAGACTTTCCACCGAGGCTCGGAGCTACTACCGGCAGATTAACGAGAGAAGCACAACAGGTGAGTTCGACAGCCTATGGGATCAATACTACCTCTCCGCAATGGCCGGGATCAGAGACCGGAGCCGAGTCCCTGAAGACGACGAACCCGCCGAAGAGTTCGTCGCCGATGTCATCCAGGACTACGAAGATCAAAAGTATGAGGTCTATTCCAGCTCAATAGTGGCTGAAATCGAACGCGAGGGGGTCCCGTGGGACGAGAAAGATGAAATCCGGGAGATGATGCTGAAGATCCTCGACTCCCCTTCCCACACTCGGCTCTCCGACTACGGTGCCACTGTGCTGAACTGCTACGCAGAGAAAGGTTTCAGACTCGTGAGAAGCGAGATTACCGCACCACCTGAATTAGACGAGTTCCTAGAGCAATACCACAGCTATCTCGAAGACATTGGATAAACTAAGATTCCTACATCTAGTCATCCAGCACCAGATATTACAGTCCTGCCTCGGAGCTCCTCGTCGAACATACTGGTGTGGGGCATCCGTCTTTAGCTAATCTGAGAACCGCGTGACGGCAGCGGCTTATCGGGACAACTATTCGGGAGGAATGAGGAGGTGATGTCCGTGCAAGACGAGACCTCCTCACCTCGAATGAACACTTTGGTCGCGTTGCAAAGCTGTTTAGAGTTCTCTTCTCCTGCAACGTTTGAGCCGGCTATCACCTCAG